>JBEKPE010000128.1:0-10572 GCA_049521055.1 Bathyarchaeia archaeon | reverse complement strand
CATCCCAGACGAAGACCTAAGATTACTCGGAATGGAACCAACCGCCGCACGTCCCGAATGGATGATACTTCAGGTTCTCCCCGTCCCAGCGGTTACCGTCCGACCCTCAATCACACTCGAATCCGGTATCCGATCCGAAGACGACCTCACCCACAAACTGGTTGATATCATCCGAATCAACCAAAAGTTGAAAGAAGCATTAGAATCCGGCGTACCAGTCAACATAATTCAGGAACTTCACGAACTACTGCAATACCACGTTACAACCTACTTCGATAATGAAGTTTCAGGCCTACCCCCCGCACGCCACAGATCCGGGCGCGCTCTGAAAACTCTGAGTCAGAGGCTTAAGGGCAAGGAGGGGAGGTTTAGAGGTAACCTCTCAGGAAAACGCGTCGACTTCTCCGCGAGGACCGTCATCTCCCCCGACCCCAACATCGACATAAACGAAGTAGGCGTACCGCTCGACGTGGCCCAACGCCTCACGATACCCGAACGAGTGACACCCTGGAACATAGAAGAGTTAAAGCAGCTCATCAGAAACGGCCCAGACCAATACCCAGGCGCCCTCTACATCGTTAGACCCGACGGGCGAAGAGTGCGACTCGAATTCGTAACTGAACGAGAAGGTCTAGCTGACGGGATTCAGGCAGGTTTCATTGTTGAACGACACATCAGGGACGGAGACATTGTCCTCTTCAACCGCCAACCATCCCTTCACCGAATGTCCATAATGGCCCACACCGTGAAAGTTCTTCCCTACAAGACCTTCAGACTCAACCCTTGCGTCTGCCCGCCCTACAACGCAGACTTCGACGGAGACGAAATGAACCTCCACGTTCCACAGGGCGAAGAAGCCAGAACTGAAGCAAAACTGCTCATGCAAGTTCAAGACCAGATTCTATCACCTCGCTACGGCGGACCAATTATCGGCGCGAAAACCGACCTTCTCACCGCAGCCTACTTGCTGACCAGAAAGTCAACGTTTCTCAACAAAGAAGAAGTTGGAAAACTGGTGGTCGCCGCCGGATACCGCGGAGAGCTACCCCCTCCAGAAATCAAACGCCCCACTGAGCTGTGGAGCGGAAAACAAGTCTTCAGCCTCTTCCTTCCAGAAGGCTTCAGCTTCGTAGCCAAATCAAGCATGGTCACTCCGGAAGATGGCAGTTCAGTTGTCGTAAGAGATGGAGAACTAGTTGAAGGGGTCATCGACAAGAATACGATCGGCGCAGAACGCTCCGAAACGCTCTTTCACCGCATCGTAAAAGACAGCGGCTCGGAACCAGGCCGCATCTTCCTAAACGGGCTCATCAAGCTACTGGACCGTTTCATAACCCTAAGAGGATTCACATACGGAATCGACGAGCTTGACCTTTCAGACGCAGTGAGGGACAAGATAGCCAAGTCCATCAAAAGAGCCGAAGAGCGTGTTCAAGAGCTGATAACTCATTACAAGAAAGGAACACTCGAGCGGCTACCAGGAAGGTCAATTGAAGAGTCACTAGAACTGCGCATCATGGACGAACTCTCCAAAGCACGCGACCAAGCTGGGGAACTGGCTGAACAATACCTGAAGACGGAAACTGATAACTCGGGAGTTATCATGACCAAGACCGGTGCCCGCGGGTCGATGCTGAACATCGCCCAGATGGTTGCATCCGTTGGACAGCAATCCATTCGCGGCCAACGAATAAGACGGGGGTACAGGGATCGTGCCCTATCATTCTTCGAGAGGGGAGATGTAGGCGCGGAAGCACGCGGCTTCGTGTACGCTTCATACCAAGACGGCCTAAGCCCAGTCGAATTCTTCTTCCACTCGATGGGAGGACGGGAAGGCCTCGTAGACACCGCCGTCCGAACACAACAGAGCGGTTACATGCAAAGACGCCTAATCAACGCCCTCGAGCATATTCGCGTCGAATACGACGGTACGGTGCGCGACTCAAGGGGTGACATCATACAGTTCCGTTACGGTGAAGACGGAGTTGACACCGCGAAGAGCGACCACGGAAAGGCCGTCAACACGGAACGCCTAGTCGAACGGGTCGAGCTTACAATTGAGAAAGGTGCTAAGGCTAGCAAACCCTACGTCGAGAAGAAAGTCTCCGACGTGAGAAAGGACCTCACCCCAAGCCTCACTTCCCAACTCAAATCAAGTTTGCTGGAAAGAAAGCTAACCAAGAAGGGAGTTGATGAGGCTGTAAAGCAAGCCGTCAAGAACTACCGCAAATCCATGATCGAACCAGGCGAAGCGGCAGGGATCGTCTCAGCCCAATCCATCGGCGAACCAGGCACACAGATGACCCTGAGAACATTCCACTTCGCAGGCGTCAGAGAACAAAACGTCACCCTCGGCCTCCCTCGCCTAATCGAGATCGTAGACGCAAGAAAAATCCCATCCACACCCATGATGGTCGTCTTCTTAGACAAGAAACACCGAACCAGCCGCGAAAAAGCCCAAGAAGTCGCGACCAACATCACTCACACCACATTGGGTGACATTGCTTCAAGCCTCGAATCCGACATCACCAAGATGCGGATACTGGTTACATTAAACAACGAAGCAATGAGGGAGCGAGAAGTAAACCTCAAGGACATAAAGGAAGCCGTGACACCGGGTGGCTGCAAAGTCGAAGTCGAAAGGAACACGGTACACATAACACCGCAAGAAATGGAGATCGCACAATTCAATCGCCTAGTCCTCCGCCTCCCACTAATGCACGTGAAAGGCATCCCTCAAGTCAAACGAGCACTCGTCATGTAAGAGAAGACTGCAGAGAAGAGTGAGTGGGTAATTAGGACCGAAGGCTCCAACCTAGAATTAACGCTCGAAACTGAAGGCGTAGACCCCGCCAGAACCACAACAAACAACATGCATGAAGTAGCAGAAGTACTCGGCATCGAGGCGGCAAGAAACGTCATCATGAAGGAAGCGACAGCAGTGTTAGAAGAACAAGGGTTGGACGTAGACGTACGCCACGTCATGCTCGTAGCCGACGCCATGACCGCGTCAGGGGAAGTATTGCAGGTAGGGAGACACGGGGTCAGCGGCGAGAAAGCAAGCACCCTAGCCAAAGCAGCATTCGAGATCACCATTCCAACCATAGTTGACGCAGCAATCAAAGGAACACGCGACACCCTCCGAGGCGTCGCGGAAAACGTTATAGTAGGACAACAAGTGCCCATGGGAACAGGCCTCATCGAAGTCTACATGACAATGCCAGAGAAGGGCAAGAAATAATGCAATCCCCAAAAATAGACGTGAACAAACAACTCCAGATAGTCGTAAGATCCGGCAAGGTCGCGTTAGGCATCAAGGAAGCCTTAGACGCGGCACGATTCGCAAAGGGCAAACTCCTGATCTTAGCCTCCAATTGCCCCGCCCGAAATAGGATGGACATTGTTAACTACGCGAAGCAGTCGGGCGTTCCAATCTTCGAATACCCAGGAACGAGTGTAGACCTGGGTTCCGCATGCCTGAAACGCTTCGTCGTCGCCGCACTGACGATAAAAGAGCCTGGAGACTCCGAGATACTCAAACTAGCTGAGCGCTAAACCCATGGCCACTTCAGGAATCAAGCTCACCGGCGAAACAATGCGACTGATCGCCCTCTTCGAAAACATAACCGGCGCAACAGCCAACGACTGCATAGTTGACACTGAAGGGGACAGGATAATTTTCATGGCGAAACAAGGCGAGATGGGCTTGGCGATTGGGAAAGGCGGAAAGAACATCAACATGCTTCGCAAAATGACCGGAAAACCAATTGAAGTCGTCGAATTCTCGGACAACGTCGAAGGCCTAATCCGAAACTGTCTATCCCCAGCCAAGGTAAAGGAAGTCCGAATAACCGAAAGACCAGACAAGAAGATCGTAGTCATTGAAGTGGAACCAAAAGACAAGGCGCTAGCGATAGGTAAGAACGGCCGGACGATAGACAAAACCCGAATGCTAGCAAAACGCTACTACCAAATCGACCACGTACAAATCACCTAACCAATCATCGCCGACGTGCGACCCTCAGGCCGGCGACGAGGACGGCAAGGGCAATGAGTGGCACGGTAAGCGTCACGAGGACGTTTGGAAATTCTGGAACCTGCGAACTCGTTCCCTGAGCAAGCTGCGAATAGACCATACCCGTGGGCGTGAGAGTGTTCGACGCCATGTCTTGCGTGAATATGGGGTCGAGCTGAGTTTTCAGCTGGAAGTAACCCTGAGCATCTAACGAGGGAGTCCAGTTCAAGTAAGCGAAGAAATACTCATCGTTGAACGGGGAGAAGAAGTCAAAACGTCTTGCTGCGTGATCGAAGGGCCACCGATTCCCGTGCCGGCGTGGCCGGTTGCAGGCTGCAAGACCTTCTCTTGCCACGCTTCATCAATCACCAAGCGTTTGTTATTCTCCTGAGCTACCTTGCCTATCTGAAGAAGGGTTTGGAGGTTGTCCCCATAGATCGGGTAGAGGTGTGTCGAGATCATGTCCAGCCGCGGGTCATTAGCGAACCCAGTGAGGAATGACACACCCAACCAGGCTCCCGCTCCAGCAACCAACTTAGTGTTTCCTTTGTTTAGGGATGATAGGAGCTGTTCTATGTAACTAGTCCAGCCTGAGGGAGTGTTCAGCTGCGAATACCCGCTAAGATACGCCTCCGTATCCGCCTCTACTCCAATCTCGAGGTAATCTGGATGAATCTGGTTGATGATGAGTTGGTCTTGTGCGATGTGGTTGGTGACATACTGCGAATACGGAAGGCTTGACCAGTCGTATGTTAGCGGAGAGTAGGGAGTGTTCGCGAACAGAATCTGAGATTCAATCAGTACCTTCATGCCGCGCGCATGAACCATGGAAACAACCTGCTCGAAATAACTGAGGTACTGCGCACTATTCGGAAAAGTTGGATCCAGCAACGGATAACCAATAGCGATCGTGACCCCCTGAACCCCCATCGCCTGAAGAGCATTCAGGTTAGTGGCCACGGAAGCCAAATTATTTGACTGAAAGAGTGCAGGCCCTCGGTTACCGTTTGCGGGTAAGAGCTCCGTTGCGAAAACGAATCTGTTCATTGAAATTGAGTACGGCACAAGTGAGGAATTGAACGTGTTGAGGATCCCTTGGAGAGCCGTGTATTCACCCTGGTACTTCGATGGGATAGAAAGATCGTATTCCTGAACGGCAGAGCCGAAGGAATTTGAACCATCGGAACTTGAAATGCTGCCGGACACAATCTGCGAGGCCGCCACAGATGAGATGAAGTATGAACTCATCACGAGGCAGAAAAGAAGAATGATGGTGGTCAAATGTTTCGCAGTATTGGCATTTCCAAGCGAGTATTCTGAACACTGACGTTTCAGATGCATCAGTCGATCACAAAGGTATGAGTCCGTTTAGCCGTATATCATAATTAGGAAGCTATCATTAGGACCAATCGTCTACGCGTACCACCCACGAATAATTGCAATTGAATTATTGTACCGCCGAAAAGCAGTTAGGCCCGAGACGGAGCAAATTGACGTAGTAGGAGCCAGACTCTGCTCGGATCGGCACCGGAACGAAAGTCGTTATCTAATTTTCCTGTTTGCCGATTCGATTGTAGCGGCCGTACCAGTTGACCGTTCCCTTAGTCCAATAAACGGGTGGTTTCGGTTTTGGTCTCGATCGCATCTTCTGCATTTTCTTCTATTCCCTTCGGTCGGCTTCACCGCCAGCGCTGGCGGCACACCTGGGTAGCGAATTGGTGTTATCGCTACTTAAGGGATGGGTCGGTGGTCATTTCCGGCGTTTCGGAGGCGGGTTTCCGCTGGTTTCATGAGATGGAGGATTAGCCATGATGACCTCGCCGCGGGAAGTGATGGACGCGGCAAATTGCTCTTTACCGCCCTCTTCGGTAACGAACATACCTGTTACCGTCCAGGTGCCTTTAGTGTCTGGGCCTTTCGCTTCCTCGTCCATTGTGATTGAAACTATTTTTCCATGTCGCGACCTCGTACCGACGACGTACTTTCTCGCCATGCTTTTCGCTTCATCCGCGTTGGCTATTTTCAATTCACATCAATTCTAAGGGTGTTGGGTCGCGTATCTGACTCTACCGGTGCTCGCCATTTTGCGTGATATCTGCCAAATCATACACTCGCCCGATTGGTCTAGGTTGGAGGATGGCACAAACAAAGCCTACGGTGCATTGATATTCAAGGGTTATCCCGCGCCTATTATTGAGGAAGAAACGTGTTATTCTGCGGCGGTGAGACAGTTTGAAAAGTAGTTACTGGTACTGGCGACGCACAGCTGAGTCATCAGCGAAGGAAATAATTGACCGCCGCGAACAGGCCAACCGAGATCAGGCCTATAATAATACTCGTGGTAAGAATCGGAGGTAGTCCGCGGCCCTTCATTCTTTTTCCCATTCGGACACCACGCGACATTTCAGGACAATGCATCTGTCGAAGAGGACCTGTCGGTTCAAATCGAACTTTTTGGTTGCAGCTTATAACGGGCACTGCGGTTAGTAGTGATTGAAGGTTATTTTTGGGATGCCTCTAAGGAATTGTCAGAACTGTGGCGACCTTATCTTTTCCGAGGAGCTTCATTCAGGGGGCTATCTTTGTGTCAGATGTTACAGGTTGGAAGCCGGCAAGAAAATGAGTTTCAGGTTTGAGTGAATGATGTCTCCCGTTCAAAGCTTGTGCCTAACCTGAAAACGCTCCTCGTAGAATGCCTCACACCCAAAAGTAAACCTCGAACAGACGAAATGAGTGACATCGCGAAGGCGGCTGGATACGATGTCGTCGGCGAAGTCATACAACACCGCGAAGCGGTCGACGGCGCTTATTGCATAGGTGCAGGAAAACTCGACGAGATCTCGAAGCGCATCGGAAAAGACTCAATCGAGGTGCTGATCTTTACTCGGCAGCTATCTGCCGGCCAACTGTTTCGCATTAAAAAGAAAGTCGGTGAGGGAGTCCGCGTTCTTGACAGAAACCTACTCATCTTAGAAGTGTTCGAAAAACGGGCAACGACGACAGAGTCTAAGCTCCAGATCGCATTGGCTAAGCTGCGCTACACCTTTTCTTGGGGCAGAGAATCAATCAGGATGCGTGGATTCGCTAGTGAGCAGATGGGACGAGGTGGACCTGGACAATACCCTTACGAAGTCTACGAAGCGTTGTCCCGCAAACGCATAAGCAAGATCGAGCGGGAACTTAGAGAGACAAGGTCGAAACACGCGAATCTTCGCGAACAAAGGGGAAAAGCTGGTTTCCAAACAGTAGCTTTGACGGGCTACACACAAAGCGGGAAAACCACGCTATTCAACAAGGTAGCCTCAGAATCAAAAGAAACCGGAATGGGGCCCTTTACGACGCTATCCACCCTTGCCAGAAAAGTTTCGATGCCTTCGAAAGACGTTCGCACGAAATCGTTCATTCTCATAGACTCCATTGGATTCATCGAAGATCTCAACCCCATTCTTCTGAATGCGTTCCACACCACATTGAATGAACTCGCAAATTCGGATTTAATTCTTCTTTTCGTAGACGGCAGTGACAGCATCCCAACATCAATGAGAAAACTCTCAACCTCGCATGACGCCATCGAAAAGGAAATCAGCGGCGTTCCGATTCTAATCTGCATCAACAAAGTGGATATCGCGCCACGCGAACATCTGGATAAAGTGATTAATGAAACGCGCAGAATATTCGGTGCGGTGGAGATAGTAGAGATTAGTTCGAAGACTGGAGAAAATGTGCCGAATCTTTTGGAGAAGATCGCGGAAAGACTCAGGGCTTAATTCCTAAGCGGAATTTCTTAGTGTTGCTGAAGTGGTACTTCGAAGTAGTGTCGTCGTCCTTTAGTGTCCTCTTCGTAATCGTACTTCTTCATTGTTCGGCGATCAATATAGAGGCCGGAGCCGAGGTGGTCTATTTGCATCCCTTTGATCCGGGCGGTGAGGGAATCAAGTATGTCAACGTAGTTTCTGCCCTCAGTTGGTTTCCACTCAAGGACACCTGCCGCTGGCTCGCTCATCGTGACAACTTTAACAAAAGAGCGAGGAGAACGGATTTCGGTATGACCCCCAACGCATGTGAAGGTCTTTGAGTCCAGGAATTCGCGAAACTTCTCGTAGTTTCCGGAGAAATCAAATTGAGTCCCGCATTTCTGACAGGTACAGAGAAACATCCGAATTGACATAGGATACAATAGGTGTCGCCGCTTATAGGGAGTCCCTCTTGTTTCCATGGTGGGACGCGCTCGTAACGTTGGAGGAGTTCTGGCGTGCTGCTACAAGGTTGGCTAAGGATTCGTGTCATTCACCGAACTTGACACCTTGGGCGAGGGGCAGTTTGTCGCTCCAATTGATCGTGGTAGTTTGGCGGCGCATGTATTGTTTCCACGCATCAGATCCAGACTCTCGGCCACCGCCAGTATCCTTCTCTCCTCCAAACGCACCACCTATTTCGGCGCCTGAGGTCCCAATGTTAACATTAGCTATGCCACAGTCACTCCCAATGGCTGAAAGAAACTTCTCCGCCTTCGCCACGGATTCAGTGAATATTGCAGAAGAGAGTCCTTGTGGGACCTCGTTATGCAGTCTGATGGCGTCGTCGATCGTGTCGTAGGGCATCACGTACAAAATCGGCGCGAACGTTTCTTCACACACCAACGCGGTATTGCCTGGAACCCTCACAATTGCAGGCGTTACATAGAACCCCACCCTATCGAGCCTCTTACCACCTACCACTACTCTTCCGCCTTGCTTCGGAAGTGCTTCTAACACATTCATCATCGCCTTCACGGCCTCTTCCTCAACCAATGGTCCCATCAAGGTTTCAGGTTGAAGCGGGTCACCAATGTGCACCTGTTCGTAGGCTTTCACCAATCGCGCCGTTAATTCTTCAATGATTTTCTTTTGGGCGATTATCCGTCTGGTCGTCGTGCATCGTTGCCCTGCGGTGCCTACTGCACCGAAGAGGATTGCTCGGATGGCGATTTCGAGGTTAGCGTCTTCAGCGACGATTATTCCGTTATTACCACCCAGTTCTAGGATGGTCCGTCTCAGCTTCTTCGCGGCTGCTTCGGCAACCCTCAAGCCCATAGTGGTTGAGCCTGTCGATGAGATTAGTGGGATTCTCTTGTCGTTGATCAGGCGTTCCCCGATCGTCGATCCCTTCCCTATCACAATCGTGAATATGCCGGTCAGATCGTGCCGCTTCATGATTCGATTGACTATGTGCTGGACCGCTATTGCGCAAAGGGGTGTTTTGGAGGAGGGTTTCCACACCATCGTGTCCCCACAGACGGCGGCGATCATAGAGTTCCATGACCAGACCGCGACGGGGAAGTTGAACGCCGTAATTATTCCAACCACGCCGAGCGGATGCCATTGCTCGTACATCCTGTGCATCGGGCGTTCTGATTGCATCGTCAACCCATACAACTGACGTGACAAGCCGACCGCGAAGTCGGCTATATCAACGGCCTCTTGTACCTCACCCACTCCCTCGGCTACGATCTTTCCCATCTCTAAGGTAACCAGTTTTCCTAGTGGTTCCTTGAACTTCCGCAGCTCGTCGCCAATCTCGCGTACAATCTGGCCGCGAACGGGGGCGGGGGTCATTCGCCATTTCAGAAAATTCTCTTGGGCGACTTTGACGACGTGCTCGTAATCACTTTCGGATGCGAGTGCTACCTTTGCTATCACCGAGCCATCTATCGGGGTTACAACGGGGAGAAGTTCACGGTCTCGGACGCTGCTCCAGTCATCTGGGCCAGCGCATGCGCCAGAGTTCGTCTCTTGGATACCCAACTCGCTAAGGAACGGGAACTTCTCTTGGTTTGAGACTTGAGTCGTCTTCATGATCCGCCAGACTCCTGTACCGGGAGATTGCGCCCGGCTTTATCCTTGCCTCCTAGTTACACTTACGAGTACGCTGGCGGTACGCGTGTGCGGTTATGTTTTCTTTTCAGGTCTACTCGGGGGGGACTTCGATGTCGCTTTCCTTGCCGCCGGTTCCGCCGCATGCTTCACAGACTAGTTTGCCTCCACCGAAGCATTCGTTGCACTTGATGGAAATGACGCCGCTACCGTTGCAAATATCGCACTCAAGCACACCCTTCTCAGTGGTCAGCTTTCCCGTGGCCTTACATTCGTCACATTTAGCAGGGACAGATCCGGTGCCGTTGCATTTCCCGCAACTAATTTCGCCGGTACCATTACAAGTGGTGCATACCAAAATGGAAAACCTCATTCTGACTTATCCGGTCAGTAGGCTTACAGGAGCTACACAGTCAATGCTTTTGAATCTTATGCCGATCTGCCGCATAGAGTTCAGCGGCGGATAGAGGATGGCTTCCATCAAAGCAATATGCGAACGCCGCGCGGGAGTTTCTAATCACTAAACGTGTCCCTCAATTTTGTCAACGCTTAACCGTAACCGAGGAGCCGTAGCTCTCGGGGAGAACACAAGGGCTAGACGGGACGAGTCATGCTTGCTATCCGCCGGCGACGGCAGCTATGACGAGGAAAGGTTCCTCGCCATTTTGGACGGCCTTCGGTAGGGGAGCGTCAGGCGCTTCGTGT
>JBEKPE010000127.1:0-6351 GCA_049521055.1 Bathyarchaeia archaeon | reverse complement strand
GCAGAAGCAGCTCCGCCAACGGTACAGTGGGTGAATCAACCTCAAGCCTGCCGGTGAAGTCGATCACGTGAGACATTTGGAGCTTGTCTAGAAAGACGTCTATGGCTTTGTTTCCTTCCTTATCATTGAAAATTTGTCTGTGCATCCCGCTCGCGCCGGTCAGCATCAGAGAGACGTAGGGCTCGTACCCAAGATCGGTGAACAATTTCTTCGTGGAAGGCCGATATTTGCCGTAAGTAACGAAATCCATATCATGTTTTGGTGCGCGTTTGAGTCGGTCGTACAGGTCTTTGTGATCAGGGCAGTGCATTCGGATGGCCGCCCCACCCATAATCCTCAACGGGATCTTTCGGCTTTCAGCTTCTGATATTATTCGTCGAATCTCTTTCTCGAATTCCGGAAATGTTGTGAATTCGCCCAAGGATTAATCAACCGTTAATGTTTCGTATTTGTTCTTTGTCGATCCGTCGACTGCACTCTATGTTTCCACAACTCGCTATGAGGAATATCTCTGTCTTCTATTAAGAATGTGCGATGCTGCACAAAGAAAAGTAGGTGAAGCTCGGTGAACACGCGCTCCTGACTTCACGAGGAGGAGCTTTGTTAACACCCGACTGTAAATCAATTCATGGTCCTCGTTTTCGATTAACGGTTTGCGGTTGATTTTCTGCGCGATTATTTCTTTGGTACGACACATTTTCGAAGCAAGTTGCGTAAGGAAAGTGTTCCAACCTTAATTTGACAGTTAGCATGACATCTACTTGCTTATCGCATTCTGAGGTCGCAATCAAGTGTCTGTAGAGAAACAGAAAGCCCTCGCGCTGTCCCTTACGGAGTCGGTGTTTGGAGGTAACAGATTTTCGAATTACTTGTGGGTCGCGCCGCTTGCCTTAGGTTTTACGGTGTGGGAACTTATCACAAGGCTTGGAGTTGTTCCCAGGAACAGTCTACCGACCTTCTCTAGCGTGCTAGTCGTCTTCTTCTCGTCCATTCAGAGTGAAACGTTCCTGCTTCGAATAGCCCACAGCTTTCTGAATTTAGTCTTCGGGCTCCTACTGGGATTCGCAATCGCCCTTCCGCTAGCTTTCGCAGCCGGCAGCAAGCACAAGTTTGATCTAACCTTCACGCCGCTGATCATGCTCTTCGGTGCGCTTCCGGATCTATCTTTTCTGCCGCTTCTCGTGTTGTGGTTTGGCCCTGGCAACGTTGCTGCGGTGATAATGGCCTCGGTAGCTGGTTTCTTTCCAATCTACTTTACCGTCCGCGAAGGAACCAGGAATATTCCTCGGGAACTGTTCGACGTCACTACCATCTTCAAATCAGGCCGTCTCTCGACCTTTACAAAGATGGTTTTACCAGCCATCTCCCCACACATGTTTAGCGGGTTGAGGTTAGCATACGATTTCGCGTGGGAAATCATAATCGCAATTGAGATCGCCACTCGTATGGCGGGAATAGGGAACTTCATAGACGGAAACGTCACGTCGGGATCATTGCAGAGCGGATTTGCGGCGATATTGGCTATCGCTCTAGTGGCGATCGTGGTTGATAGAGCGTTCTTCGGTTCGTTGGAATCATGGGCAAAGAAGTGGGCATAATGGATAATCACGTCGAACTAGACAACGTCAGCAAGTTCTACGATGCCGAACGGAAACTCCACGCACTGCACGAAGTGAGCTTCGGCATCGGTATTGGAGAATTCGTATCCATCGTCGGCCCCAGCGGATGCGGAAAGTCAACTTTGCTAAAGATCATCGCTGGTCTAGACAGACCTTCGTCGGGAGAGGTTCGCTTTAACGGCGGACCAGTTCAAGGCCCCCACGATAAGATCAGCATGGTCTTTCAGGCGTTCGGCTTGTTCCCCTGGAGAAACGTCATGGAGAACGTAGAATATGGGTTAGAAATGCAGAAGGTTCCAAAAAAGGAACGCCGAGAATTGTCGGAGCAATACCTAGAGATGGTAGGTCTCGGGGGATACGAACACATGTACCCCAAACAACTATCCGGCGGAATGAGACAACGCGTCGGAATAGCACGCGCTCTAGCAGTCGAACCTGAGGTCGTACTAATGGATGAAGCATTCAGCGCGATCGACGAAGTCACCGCCGAAGTACTTCGCGAAGAAGTAACCGATATACACAAGCAAACAGGGAAGACGTTCGTTCTAGTAACTCACAACCTCTCTGAAGCCATCGAGCTGGCAGACAAGGTCGTCGTTCTATCCTCAAGGCCTGCAAGAGTCAAGAAAGTCATGCCAGTATCGCTGGAGCGTCCAAGGGATCGAACCCATTCCATGTTCGTTCACATGCACAAGGACATACTGCACCTCTTGAAAGAGGAATTAGAGAACACCCTGATTCGCCATAAGCTCAAGGGGATAAAAGAGCTTCAATCAATCCATGACATAGAAGCCCAAGGAAGCTCGGCGAAACCAGAGCAACCCGTGCTTACTACGTAAGGTCCGAGCCGCACTTTGAACAGAACTTGGCACGGGCCGGCATAGACGCGCCACAGTTAGGGCAAATCAACGCCGCGTGAACCGTCCGTGCCTTACCAGAATCAGTCGCCGTTTCCTCCAAGGAGGAGAGGTTAACCTCCTTCTTGAGTAGGACAACATCCTCGACAGATTGCACGTCGTCCCAGCCGAAATCCATCTCTCCCTTATTCTTCGTTGATACTCGAATCGAGATTTCCCTGTTCGCAAAGTCGACGGAAATATCCTTCACTGTACCAACCAGCGACCCCTTTGTGTCGATTACCTGTAAACCGATGAACTGTTCCACGGGCAGGGATTTACTGGGTTCCTTTGGCATGGGAAGCATCTGTTCGGCCAGAAGCATGTTCGAATAAATCTGATTTGCGGTATATCGCTCACTTGAACGCAACGGCGTTTTCAAACCACATAACATGGGCCCATATGGCTAATTCTAAGCGATTACAGAATGGTTCTCCTGAAAACTACCCTCATAGGGGCTATCCTCCTTGTGGCGGGGATCCTTCTACTCACCGTCGCCGGCCAGTACGTTACCGTCGAAGTTCAGGTCGTGCAGCGACACGATGTGGAGTCGCAAGCAGGATTCTTGGTAGGGGATGTTACGGACAGGCAGTACTCCCTCCCAACTGGGGTATCCGTCTTCGGCACAGTCGACGTTACCCAAGCACCCACAAACAGCTCAAGTGACGTGCAATTCCTAGTATTCGACAACACCAATTACCAAAATTGGGCCGCGGGCCAGCAATCAAGCTTCATATTTTCCGGGGATCAGCAAGGGCACTCCAACTTCACCTTCAACACCAACAACAGCGGTGTGTACCACTTCATCTTCGACAACAGAGCCTCACTCTTCAAGAAATATGTGACATTATCGGTGAGTTACAATGAAGTAACGACTAGTCGGCAACCAGACCCAAGAACGCCGTACGTTGGTTGGGGCCTCAGCGCAGTTGGACTAATTCTTCTAGTTTACGGGTTGGTTAGAAAACCCCCCATCTCGTGGGCCTAGAAAAGCCCCCCAACCTGAGCGAAAACGCAACCGAAGACAAATTGTCGGAATCGGTCGAAAGTACTAATTACCGCTGCAGTCCTAGACTTTGACGTGTTTGGCTTGAGTGGGCTTACCCAGAAATCAGTTTACGCTGACAAGGTACTGGCAACGATTTTAGGCGTAACCGAAGGGGATCACGTAAGTTATGCTCAGCTATCCAAGGGGCTCCACCAGTACATCAGGGAGCACAACCTCAAGAATCCGCCCCCTCTCAAATTGAATGCACCTCCTCTGACAATCGCGCCTCCTGCACAGGTTACGAATACCATAGTGACGGGGGTGGTCACGAAGAGATGTAGAGATTGCGAGGCCGAGATTCCTGCTGTGGCGGTTTTCTGTGATTTGTGTGGAGTGCGCCAATAGCGAGCGTCGAGGATGTTGCACTTCAATTTGACCTTTACAATGTCATCTTAAATACGCACGCCATTCGGCTACCATACTTTTAACCCTCGCAACGAGAGGAGTTTTCCATGGCGACCGACAAGATCGGGATCGTAGGGTACGGTGCCTACGTTCCCCTTCAACGGATCCAAAGTGAACTCATCGTCAGAGAAAGGGAAGGTAATCGTGAAGACCTCCCTGAATTTCTTGACAAAGTTAGGAACGGTCTCCTCCTCCGCGACAAATCGGTAGCGGGTATATCGGAAGACTCGATCACGATCGCGACTGAAGCCGCACAGAACGCGGTAGATATGGCCGGTGTAGATCCAGGCGAGATTGAAACCGTGGCCGTAGGGTCTGAATCAAAACCTTACGCGGTGGGAACTATAGCGCGTCATGTTGCTTCATTTCTGGGAATGGGCAATCGCGTGTACATCGCAGACCTGGAAGGGGCCTGCAATTCTGGAATGCAATCAACCGCATTCGTCGAGAGTCAGATTCTCAGCGGCAGAATAAAGTACGGCCTAGCTATTGGCACCGACGTTGCTCAGGCCCCAGTAGGCGATCCCTTAGAGTACGCGTGCGGCGCGGGTGCAGGCGCATTCCTTCTCGGCGCTGCGGATCGCGTCGCAACGATTGAAGATACGGCGGCCTATTCGAGCCTCACGCTCGACTTCTGGCGGAGGGATGGAATTCGTGTTCCAAGCCATTTCGGCAGAACCACCGTTGAGGCCTACATCAAACACGTGATTGGAGCGATCGAAGGCTTGCTCCTGAAACATCCGGAAATTTCGCTGCAAGACTTCGATTACGTAACCTTCCATCAACCATCCGGCTACATGCCTATGAAAACATGCAAGACCCTCGCCCAAGAAAAAATCCCCATACTCGACAACCCAGAGCTCGAAGAACGCATCAGGTTGACACCTGAATTCATTGAGGAAAGAATACGCCCATGGCTCAGGGTCCTAGATACGGGGAACACATATGCAGCATCCACTCTAATCGCGACCTGCGACATTCTAGACCACGCCAAACCCGGAGAAGACGTCCTAGCAGTCTCCTACGGCTCAGGTGCGTATACGATCGCCACGTGGTTGCACGTGGAAGATGCAATCCTCAGGAAGAAGGGCAAAACACCTACCGTCAGGGACTATCTGAATAGGCGACGCGACATCAGCCTAGAATCCTACCGAAGGCTCATCCGATTCAAGCAACACTCGATAAGAAGCAAATTGGAACTGCCCCGCATAATAGCGGAAGTCGAACCGTACGACGGCAATACCATCACTTACACTCTCTGCAATGGATGCGGCCGCGTATTCTATCCCGCGAGGGACAGGTGCCTAGAATTCGATTGCAAAGGACCAGTCGAACAACACACAATGCCGCTCAACGCACGACTCCTCTCAATCGACAAGCCCACAATGCGAGAACGATTCGAATCGAACTTCGAGCTTCTTAAACAAGGCAAAGTGCTCGTCGTTGACGCGATCGCGAGCGAACTGACACCAGGAATGGAACTGGAAACGGTCATCAGGCGTTTAGACGACGAGGGAAAATCTGGCCTCATCATCTACGGACCCGTCTGCAGGCCCGTCTTCAGAACGAAAGCCTTGCTGAAGGAAGCTGAAGCGAAGGCAGCGCCAGCAAGAGTCATAGCTCGCTAGATCGACTAGAGAAGCATGGAACAAGCTAAACCCAGGAATTGGGTGAGGCTTGCAGTCGAAGAGTTGGGCCAAATCCGATTTCTTAGAAATCAACAGCGGGCATGGTCAGGCCACGGTTGATGGAACCAAGAATTTGATAAGGCCCACACCCCATCCAAGATTCAAATCTGTCTAAGGAGGCGATACCCACGTGTGGCATAGCCGGCTTCTCCGGCCTCAACGATGAGGCTCTCCTTCACCGCATGATCGAAGTCTTACACCATCGTGGGCCAGACGATACCGGGTTCTACCTGGACACTACCGTCGGGCTGGCTAACGCCCGCCTGAGTATAATTGACATCGAAGGCGGACACCAACCTATCCACAACGAGAACGGAACCGTCCACGTAACCTACAACGGTGAGATCTACAACTACCGCCAGCTGCGGCATGAACTTCAACAGCTAGGACATGAATTCAAAACCCAGTCCGACACGGAAGTAATTGTTCACGGTTACGAGCAGTACGGGGAATCCTTTGCAAGCAAACTCAACGGCATGTTCGCTATCGCGTTGTGGGATTCGACTAAGAAAAAACTGATTCTCGCAAGAGACCGAATGGGAATCAAACCACTATACTACCTTGTCAAGGACGATGTATTGCTCTTCGCATCCGAAATGAAAGCCATTCTGCAAGCGCCGATCGAACGAACGGTCTACCGCCAGTCCCTATACACAATCCTCAATCTAGGATACATACCCGGAGATCGGACACTC
>JBEKPE010000126.1:0-6358 GCA_049521055.1 Bathyarchaeia archaeon | reverse complement strand
GTCGATTCCAGATGGCGTTCCGTGGTATCCCTTTTCTCCCTCAAAGGCTACCTCATTTACTCTCTCGTCTGAAAAGTTGAGGTTAAGTTCGTCTGAGAATGCACGGGCGATTGCAGCGCAGGACGCCGCGCTTGCTCCTACACCGCTCGCAGCGAGCAAGTCTCCGCCCAAAGTGATCGTGTAGTGATCCTGTTGCGTGTCAATCTTCATGAATTTCAGCATGATATCCAAAGACTCCTTTTGCTGGGCAAATTTCTCAACCTTGTAACCTGGAGTCTCAGGTCGTTCATCCTTGAGTTCTATCCCAGATCCAGCTCTACGTTTGACCGTAGCCGTTGTCTTGGCTCCGATGGCTGATGCGACTGCGGGAATCCCGTACACGACGAAGTGTTCATTGAATAGAATCACTTTACCGAACCCTACACCTTGGCCCAAGAACTTGCGCCTCTCAGTAATCTCGTCTCTCTTGTAGAAAAATCAAACGGCCACGCTTACCGCCTAATTACGAGCAAAAACCAGCGACGAATACCCAACTACCGCCGACTTATCACCTGTGATGTCGCCGCTGGTCTTGTACGCCAACAAATCAGCTCGCACATTCCCAAGCATCTTCGCTGCGACGATCAACGTCGTTATTGCGCCGTAGCCGCACATCGTCACGCGGTTGCTGTCTCCTAGTTCGTTTAGTTGTTTATCATCGAGTCTTAGGATCGCGTCGATCGCTTCCTTGTCCTTCCTGTTTGCGTCCGCTTGGGGTTCGTAGTGGGTAAAATCACTGGACGCGATTATCACAACATTCTTGCCTTTCGTGCTTTCAACGATGGCCCTCGCAACTTCTACGGATGTTGTAAGATCTTGCATCATCATGCATATTGGGACGAATTCTATCGCGTCCTTGAATAGGTACTGGAGAAATGGTAGTTGAACCTCGATGGAGTGCTCGCTTGCATGTGCCGTTTCGTCAACATCGATTATGCTGCTTGACTTTTGGATTCTTTTGGCTAGGTCAGAGTTGATTCGGGTGATGCCGACCGGCGTCTCCCACGCTCCTTCGGTCTCAATTGAAAGGCCGCTCCCAAGGCCGCTGTGATTTGGCCCGAGAATAATGCAGACATCGGGTTGGCCGTCAGTCGCGAGCCTACTGTAACCATTAGCGGCTACTGGCCCGGAGTACATGTATCCTGCATGTGGACAGACGAGCCCAAGGATCCTTCGTGGCCCCTGTTGGTTTACTTTTGGGACCTGCCCAGGCCCGAACTGGTGGGTGAAGCAATCGGTGATTTGTTTGGTCAGTGAGGTCTTGGTTCCGGCGTAGAACGCGTTTGCGACATAGGGCTTTCTTATTTTCAAAGCTCACCGCCCGATCTAGGGGCGATAGCGGCCAGCTTTGTTTCGAAGTCGTCCACGGTGGCGGTTATGGTTCCGTCCGCGGGTAGTTCTCCTCGGTCACGTAGAACCTGTCTGGCCAATAGCCAGTATAGCATCGCTAATGCGCGGCGGCCTTTGTTGTTCACTGGTATGGCTAGGTCGACGCCGCTGAAGACGTTGTCAGTGTCGCAGAGTGCGATAACTGGGACGCCTGCGGTTGATGCTTCCTTGATTGCTTGCCAGTCTGCTCTAGGGTCGGTTACCATAATGACCTGCGGGTCCGCGTGATAGGGCTGTAGCGGGTTTGATATTAGGCCAGGCATGAAACGCCCGACCGTCGGAACCGTTCTCGTTATCTCACAGAACTTTTCAACTGGTGTTTTCCCGTAGAGCCTTGAGGAGATTATGAGGGTTCGTTCTGCCTCGAACCTGGCTATGAATCGAGACGCCGTTCGGATCTTTTCATCTGTCTTTCCAATATTCAGTATGAAAAGGCCGTCTGGCCTAACTCGGTAAATGTAGGGTTCCATGTCACCGGTCTTGATTCTAGTTCCGATATGGAGGCCGGCTGCGAGAAGATCTTCTAAGGGGATCAGTAGGTCCTCTGATTTCGGCATGCCCTCTTTTTCTTCGACTTCTGACATTCTGTTCGATTCCTATTCGAATTGTGCCCGTCGCTTGGCCGTAACCTGGGTGTAACGTAAGAGGTCGTCAATGACGTCTGCCTGTGATATGAACATGCGCCGACAGCAGTAACGGGTCATTCCCATGTCATCCAGAACCTTCCTTGGCCTCTCGCCCCCTTTAACGCGCCTCGCGAACTCCTCCCAATGATCGGCGACAAGTTTTCCACACGTGAAACAACGGACGGGAATTATCATTCCATTCTACCTGTATGATTTCTGTTCCCGTCTTCGAGCTCCGGGTCCGCCGAATTTCTTAGGTTCCTTTCTTCGCGGGTCCCCAGCGAGCATAGTTCGGTCGTAACTTGTCATCAACTTCCTAAGCTCAGAACTGCGCGTCCACTGAAGCAAACCCTTTGCAACAGCCATGCGCGACGCTTCAGCTTGCCCCATGAACCCGCCCCCAGCGACTTTCACATTTATGTCGACGCTTTTCGACCTCTCGCCTGACAGCACCAGCGCCTCGTTGATCTTCATTCTGGCGATTTCTGGGGTAAAAGTTGTTAGCGGGATTCCATTGATGAACACGTTGCCTGACCCGTTTCTGATTATTGCGCGTGCGATCGCGGTCTTTCTTTTTCCCGTAACAAGAATCAGCCGCTTTCTCTCGAGTTTCTCAGGCTTCTGAGCCTTTTCTGGCTTCTCCAGCTTTTCGAGTGTTTCGCTCAACTCGTTTCAGGCCTCCATATCTCTCTCGCTAAGTCTTCGAGCGTCATGTACACTGTCCTGAGTTTAGAAGCATCCGCCCCAGGGACCCTCGTTGCTTTCTTCTTCGAATACTCTTCGGGTACGCCCATGAAAACGAAGACCCGGTGAAATGCGGCTTTGCCCTTCGCCTTTTTCCAAGGCAGCATGCCGCGAACAACCCTCCTGAAGTACAAGTCGGGGCGACGTTGATGCATTGGCGCAGTGGTTTGGTTAGCGAGTGTTCTGGTCTTGAGTCGCCGCATGGCCTCTTCAACAATGTTGCTCTTCCTTCCCGAGATTACGGCCTTCTCGGCGTTCAGAACTATTACCCTGTTTCCGCTAAGCGCACTCTTGGCTGCGTAACTAGCCAATCTGCCCATTACCTGATCTGTAGCGTCCAAGAGAATTGGTTCGGTAGACATTCTTCCATCACCTGAGAATTTGAACATTCGATCCCTTAGGATGCTTTCCCACGAAGTCCTTGATTCCGATACACTTCCCGCCCGCCTGTTCGATTTTCAGTTTAGCGTCATGCGTGAATTGGAAGGCCCCGACGGTGACGGGGTGTTTGAGGTGACCTGAAGCCAGTACCTTGCCCGGTACGAGAAGGAGCGAATCGGGTTTCGAGGCCCGGGATATATGGTTCAGGTCGAGTTCTGCACGGCCTCTTCTATGCTTGGATAGGTGTTCTGCTGCGACCGTCCATATTTCGGCTTCGTTTTCCCTTGCCTTGACTTTGAGAAAGCGAATTGTTTCGAGTAGTTCGGGGTTTGTTATTTCGCGCCGCAAATTTGGTCCTCTCTTATTCAAGCCCTTTCTTTACAAGGTCTGCGAGGTTGGTTGATTTCTTGTCCAGAACCTTCGACGCCTCGGTCACGATCCTCTTGGGAGGCAGAGCGCCAGTCGATTCAACGTAGAATATGAAGGCCGTATCGTCCTCTTCAACTTTGACAGGGAAAGGTTTCTTGGAATCTATCGGGGCAGCTTTCTCAACACAATCCATGCAAAGCGTACATGCCAGCTCATCGCGTATCGCGATCTTGTTCTCGGGATCGTTCACGTAGACGTCGGTGGGACAGATTTGAATTACCTCCGCCGGATTCGCTAGATTTCCAGGGTTCAAGGTTACCTTTGGGAGGTATTTGTAAGCGCAAGCCGTGGTGGGCTGCCATTTGGCATGTTCGAGCCCTCGGCCAAGCTTCGCGTATAATTCGAGTTTCAGCCTCTGTGACGGGCCAAGCTTGACGATAGGTATGCCGCCGCTTACGGGGGTTACGTCACTGTCCCCTTTCAGGTCGGATGAATAGACCATCACAGGTTCATCAACTGACTCCACTTCAAGGGTGAATGAAGCCCTGCACTTGCTACAGCCCAATTCGCTCTTGCAATCACATTCTTCCGGAAGAACGAAGGTGTCCAGATCTGTCTTAAGGGGAATTAGTCCGAGCCTGTGCGCGATAACTTCGTCATAGAGAACTGAACTGTTCTCGATAATGATCACGTCCTCAATGGCCATCGCCGGAACCTCCGCCATCATCGCACGCCGCAAGGCGTTAGCGTGGGCGTGGCTGGTTCCTTTCAAAAGGAACCGGAGCGAGTTATCTTTCTCTTCAAGAATCTTAATTTCCAAGGCCTACGGACCCCGCAGGAAGAACGGCAACTCTCGTGGGCCGTTTACGGCAAGTTTTCGGCCTGAATCCTGATTTTCGAGTCCGAAGTCCACGACATTTCACTTCTACGTAAAGAGATTTTTCAGGTAGGCTCTGGTGCTTATAAACTATTACGACCCTCAACGTTTCTCGAAGTGAAAAAATCTGGAAGAGTTAAAGTCCGCGACTCATCCGAGTTATTTTGAGTAGGTGAAACCGTTTGGACGCGCCCTCGGTCACGGAGGTAGGATTCATACTGGTCGTCTTCGGATTTGTTCTGGCTTTCGCCGCAATGATTCTTCTCGCATTTCGTTCAGCCCGTGGCTCAGAGAAGGCTCGGGCTGCTGGAGTTCTCCTCATTGGCCCTATTCCCATAATATTTGGTACAGACAAAGACTCGGTGAAGGGACTGATGATTCTAGCGATCGTGCTGGTACTCGTCGTCCTCGTCTTCATGTTTCTGCCATATCTGTTCGGGAGATGAATGGCATGCCACCTCCTCCCTGCGCGATTTGTGGGAAAATGCCGGCGACTCACGTTTGCCAAAGCTGCGGTAGGCCAACCTGTAGCAACTGCATTGATGCGGCCAGTTGGATCTGTAGAGGCTGTGGTACGAGAGAGCCTACTGGTCCTGGTGAAGTGAGCTACTCTCAGCAATTTCAATTTTCTTGGGTAAGCATGTTATTTCTGGTAGCCTTCGCAGCCATCTTCGTAGGGACCTTACTGATTGCTTTAGGTTCAACCCGGAATTTAGGCTCCGGCAGTGCGGGTGCGATCATCCTGATTGGGCCGATTCCGATAATTCTCGGAGTGGGCCCCTACTCCTTCCCGCTCATTGCATTATCCGTAGGTGTAACGATAGTGGCGATAGTCCTCTTTCTTCTACTCAGAAGACGGGTTCTCTGATCAGGACTCGGCCACAGCTTGTCCGGCAGCGGTTGCGGTGATAACTTTCCTCGCTGAGTGATCCGCTTTTGAGAGCGGGCTTTGGGAGAAGTACTTGAGTTTCCCCTCTTCGTCGCGTTTAACAATGTAGCCTGGGACCGAGATTATCTTCCCAGCGACTGTTATGTGTCCGTGCGAAACAAATTGCCTCGCTTGAAAAAGCGTTTTAGCCAAGCCTTTTCTGAACACCATGGTCTGCAATCGACGTTCGAGCAGGTCCCTGATGTCCAGGTCGAGAACATCGTCAATCGTAGCAGATTCAGATAGCACTCCCATCCTACCCAGTTTAGAGAGGTATTCTTGCTCAAGGTGTACGCGTTGCTCTCCCGTTGACCCTAGCAAAGAACGCGCGATACCCCTAACCTCAGAGAGCATTGTCTTGTAACGCCAGAGTTCCCTCTTATTGCGCAGCCCGAAATCTCCCATCAGGTGAAGTTCTACTTCCAGTTGGTCTCTGCGCCAAGGATGCCTCGGGGTCTCGTAGCTCTTCCTAGTTCTCTTTGGATCGCCCATGCTTCGTCATCTACTTCTTTTCGTCCTTCTCGGCGCTTGCGGCTGCAGCTCGAGCTGCTTCCATTATTACTTTCTTGGCAACTCCGACTGCCCTACCTTTTCGGCCGGTCGTGCGTGTTCGTTGCCCACGAACCTTCAAGCCCAGAGAGTGCCTTACTCCTTTCCAGCTGCGGATGTCGGTCATGAAATCGATATCGCTCTTCGTACTTAGCGCGAGGTCGGCGCCTATCAGATGCATATCCCGGCCTGAATCGAGACCTTTGCGGCGGTTGAAGAGCCGAGGTGGCAAACCATACTTTGCGGGGTCACGCATGGCGTCTTCCAGCTTCTGCACTTCAGCTTCGGATAAGTCGCCCATTCTAAGTTCAGGTTTGATTTCCGCTGCTTTCACTATCGCCGCGGCGTAGCTTGGCCCTACTCCCCTAATGTGGCCTATGCCATAGGCGACCTTCTTGGTGCCGTCAATGTTTGCGCCTGCGACACGTAGGACAAGCCTGAACTCCTTAGACATGA
>JBEKPE010000125.1:0-6397 GCA_049521055.1 Bathyarchaeia archaeon | reverse complement strand
AACCGGTAATTCAAAGCAACACTCCAATCCCAGTCAACAGCCAACAAACATCTATGCAAACATCTATGAGCCTCACGGGAGCACCCGATATCTTCAGTGACCCGCGCATCGCCAACCTAGTCGCCTCCGAGGTAACTGACACAAGAATTTTCTATAGAGTAGACATTGACCCCTTTCCACCACAACTCAGCTTCGATCAGTGGACCCTGAATGTCACCGGAAAAGTGAACAAAGAACTCACGATAACAAAGAACGACCTTCTCCAAATGCCAACCTCGGATGAGTACGCAACTCTGGAGTGCGTGAGCAACACTATCAATCCCCCCGCCGCACTAATCAGCAACGCAAAGTGGACCGGCGTTCCTCTCGCAACAATTCTGAACCAAGCAGGCCTCAGCCCCGACGCTGCCTACGTTATCTTCCATTGTGCGGAAGGATACTCGGTTGGGATACCCAAGGAACGGGCTCTTGAGCAAGGGGCCTTGCTAGCATACAAAATGAATGACGAACTACTTCCACAGGAACATGGTTCTCCGCTGCGCGCAATCATACCTGGTCTCTATGGGATGATGAATGCGAAGTGGATTACTGGAATCGAAGTATCGGACAGCGTCTACCTCGGATACTGGCAAGAACGCGGGTGGACGAATGATGCCCAAATACACACAACCTCAATCATCTACTACCCACAAACCGGAGCCCAAGTTAGCGGCTCATTACCAATCGCAGGCGTGGCCTTCGCCGGGGACAGAGGCATCAGCAAGGTCGAGGTAAGTACTGATGGCGGATCCACTTGGAACGCGGCCGAATTGAAAACACCAAAGTCACCCTACTCGTGGGTTCTATGGGCGTACAATTGGACCCCAACGGCGAAGGGAAGCCAAACCATACTCGTGCGAGCAACCGACGGAACTGGACAAACACAAGACTCGAATAATACGCAACCATTCCCGAACGGCGCGACCGGTTATAACTCGATCGCTGTTAACGCCACTTAACCATGCCCCCCCCGCAATGAACCATCCATAGTGCTCCTGGGCACGGCCATCGTCTGAGAGGATTGACCATCCTCTCTATTCGCAGGCTTTTGCTATGATATTGTGAAAGAACGCCGTCGAGCCTGGCCGATATTGATTCCATGGCAGCGTAAATCAACATATTGCCTTCACATTGGTATGCAAACGACGCGGGAGCCAAGAGTATCACGATAACCGAGAAGCTTCAACAACAGAAACGGTTCTTCTGTGAAGATTGCAAGCGCGAGGTCTTCCTCAACAACGAGTACTGCGATAAATGCGGAGGAGAACTTGAGTGGCCAGAACAGATCAGCAAAGTCCTTTCAACGTGGGCCAAGCAAACGACGAAGCATAAGTAATCACACCTATTCCTGACTCTCAATTTTCCCTAACGTCAACGTTCTCAGGTCATTATCGCTCCAACAACTTCGGGGCAACCCTAAACGCCTAGACCATTCACGTGTCTAGTCGTCAAATTGCGCCCAACCTCATTTGATCAACAAGGATAGCCAAACCGACGCAAAACTAGAACTGACAAAAGTTTATTCAAGCCGCGAGCAACTAGCGTTCGTTGAAGCACTACTCGGCTGAATCGGAGAACCACGACTTGGAAGCATATTTCGTTGAAACGCCAGTGGGCATATTTATTCTAAACGAGAAGGAGGACATTATCGAGAAAGTACTTTTCTCTGCTGATCCGAAAAACGCAGCGGTGGAGCTAAAGAACATTCAAGACGGAAAGCTCACCACACCAATCCTCGAGACGCTGAAGCGTACCGCTGAGAAATATTCTCCGATAGTATTCGAAAGTAGACAACTCGCGAGAACGGCCGAAACAGAAGGAAAGATCACGGTATCGGCTAAGGGGATCCCTCTCGCCGAACATTTCCGCAATCGCCTAGCCACTGAAGAGAAAGATCGAGATCGGTGGCTGAAACAACAGTCTCTCGATATACCCACACTAAAGACCCCACGAGCCTTCAATGATTTCGCGCGCAAAGTAACTCTGGAGCTAGCGCGATTAGGAATAGCTAGCGCCGCTGCGAAACGCGATCTGAGCGCGGTTCAGGCCGTCCGCGCGATGGACGACTTGGACAAGGTTCTCAACCTCCTGGCTGGTCGAGTTCGAGAGTGGTATGGCCTTCATTTTCCGGAAATGGACAGGCTCGTTGAGAAACATGACATGTACGCTCGGCTGGTGGGTAGGCTAGGGAATAGACGCAACTTCACCTCTGAAGCCCTGGTTGGTGAGGGTGTGCCCAACGAGAAGGCGGATGAACTGGCGAAGGCAGCGTCGAAGTCGATGGGCGCAAACATGGACGATTCAGACTTGCTGGTTCTACAGGCATTCTGCGGACTTATGTTGGACTTGTACAAGTTTAGAGAGAAGAGCGAAAGCTTCGTGGAGGATTCCCTCAAACAAATCGCTCCAAATATGACCGCTATTGTGGGAGCGTCGCTCTCCGCGAGATTGATCTCGATTGCGGGAAGCCTCGAGAATTTAGCGAAGATGCCTGCGAGCACCTTGCAGGTTCTAGGTGCGGAGAAAGCACTGTTCCGTTCACTAAGAACAGGTGCGAGGCCTCCGAAGCACGGGGTAATATTCCAAAACACCGCCATCCACCAGTCCCCCCGCTGGCAGAGGGGAAAGATCGCGAGGGCTCTGTCAGGAAAGCTCAGCATTGCGTCAAGGGTCGATGCTTTCGAAGGCGAATTCATTGGGGAGAAACTTAGGCAAGACGTCAGTAAGAAGGTTGACGAGATAAAAGAGAGGTATAAGCTGGCTCCACCACCGCCCACGAAGAAGAAACAATATGCACGCAGACGTTAAGCCACATGAGAGGTTTGAGGGCGTCTACTGGGTTTCGCTTGAAGATCATAGCAGTCGTTTGGCAACAAAGAACCTAGCTCCGACAGTCAGCGTCTATGGCGAGAGGCTAGTGAGCGACGGCGAATCGGAATATCGCACATGGGACGCCTACAGGAGTAAGCTATCAGCCGCGATACTGCGCCACCTGGACACGCTACCCATTCGGTTTGGCAGCACGGTGCTGTACTTAGGATCCGCTTCTGGAACAACTGCCAGCCACGTGAGCGACATCGTTGGCGACAATGGGCGGGTTTACTGTGTGGAGTTTGCTCAGAGAAGCATGCGCGAGCTAATCGACACGTTATGCGAACATCGCTCAAATGTGTATCCCGTCCTTGCCGACGCCCGACTGCCTGAAAAATACAAGTCCATTGTCGGTCAGGTTGATGTGATCTACTCCGACGTTGCTCAACCCGAACAAGCAAGAATCCTGGCAGACAATGCCGAGCTCTTTCTGAAACCGAAGGGAGCAGCCCTGATAGCAATCAAGTCGAGAAGCGTCGACGTCACAATGGAACCAACCGACGTTTTCAAACAGGAAATAGAAATTCTTCGTCACAGACACTTCACCATGATTCAAACAGTGCGGCTCGAACCCTACGAGAAAGACCACGCCCTAGTCTATCTGACCAACGGGTAAGCTACATGTCCAACTCAAAGAGCACCTTAGAAAGGACATTCGACGCCCTGCTGAGCCGCGAACTCAGAAAACTCAACACCCATCTACCGAAACAACGGCGAACCCTGAAGGAACTACTCGCCGAAGAGTACCCAACGATTCCCACAGCGGACGGCTCTTCAATTGTCTTGAACAAATCGGAGATCGAAGAATTATCAAAGATCGTTCCCTCGGCGTACTACGGAAACCTGAAACTACCCTTCATCGTTCTGCGAAGGATAGAGCTGGGGAAGTCTGTGTACACGATCTCAGGCGACAGAGTTGAAGAATTCACCTTGAAGAAAATCCTTGGAAGAACAAGTGCAGACTACCATGCTATGTATTCCGATCAGGATCCCCTCTTCCTCTACAGGCCTGACGTCAGCGAGCTGATTCGACGGTTCCATAGCCTAGTAGTAATAGGGTTCGGGGTACCCAAGGAGCTGTCTGACTATGAGCCGAACCGTGTCTGACCAATTTCAGCCTCAATTTCCTTTATCGTCTTCCATGATCGACGAACGATAGGCGGGTACTCGGTATGGGTGCGTCGCCAGTCCCGAAGGAAAGCCATTGTTTTCGGGTCCGTCATATACCCGGAACCAAAGTCCCCATAACCACTGTGAAGACTCTCAACGACGGCGTCTCTCCTGACCTTGGCTATAATGCTCGCCGCCGACACCACTGGGTACGTCCGATCAGCGTGGTGTTCGGAAAAGATCTTGATTCTCTTCAGAGAGTCAGGAAGAAATTCACGAATACTCTCTGCATACCTAGCCTCGTTTACATCAGACGCGTCGACGTAAGCTTCCTCCGGCCCTAATTGGCTGATAACTTGGGCCATCATTCTCGCCTCCAAAAAATTCAGCCTCCTCAATCGTCCACCGTGCAAGACGATCTCATCTATCTCGTCCGGCTGTGCCTCGACAAAGGCGACTTTGCTCGCCGTACTTCGGATCTTTACCTCAAGATGAGTACGGGCTTCGGGGGTGAGTAGCTTCGAATCTCTAACGCCCATCGCTCTGAGTTGCTCTTGTGCATCACCTGGTATCAGTACACCGGCGATAACAAGTGGGCCTATGATTGGGCCTCGCCCGGCATCGTCAACACCACCTATTAGTTTGGCCAAGTTGCGAACGGCCTCTGGCAGTAAGCACATAGTCCAGAAGTTAATAGTTGCGACACCTGCGCCACTATCATGGAACCTCAGCGTCTGTTTCTCACTGGTGAGCCTGGATCTGGGAAAACAACCACAGTGAGGAAGACTGCGGAGTTGCTAACCTTGCGCGGTGTTGGAGTGGGCGGCATGTTATCGGGGGAGATACGCGAAGGTGGAATACGTGTTGGTTTCAATCTTGAAGACTTAGTAACACATGAAAAGGGAACCCTCGCACATGTCGATCTGCAAGAAGGGCCGCGAGTTGGCAAATATCGGGTAAATCTGTATGATATTGAGCGAATTGGAGTTGGGTCCATTGAGAGGGCGGTTAGGAATTCTGAGATCATCGTCGTTGACGAGTTGGGCCCGATGGAACTTTTCAGCATCCCATTGGTCCAAGCCGTTGAAAGGGCCTTGGCGTCCCAGAAACATTTTCTCGGGACTATTCATAAACGGGCCTCACACACGCTCACCTCATCCATAAGGTCAAACTCAAAATTCACAATTCTAGAAATTACCCCAGAAAACAGGGATAGGATGCCAACGGAAATTGCGGAGAGAATTGTCTCTAACGCGTAAAACCCCTGCACCCTCACCCACCTACCATCCTAACGTGGTAGTGGAAGGACGAGCGAGGGTACAATTCACCTCCCGTTCCAGCAACGTATTCTACAATCCCAAGATGAGCCTAAACCGCGATCTCGCCATTCTATTTACTATCTCACACTTCCCGAAGGATAGACTGCTCCAGCTATGCGATCCTATGGCTGGTTCCGGGGTTAGGGCCGTACGTTACGCATTAGAAGCACCCAATGTTGCTAGTGTCGTCGCTGCTGACAGGCTACCGGAAGCGGCGGAGCTAGCTCGGGAAACTGTTCGTTTGAACAATGTGGAGAACAAGATATCCGTCATCGAAGCCGACGCATTCACACTACTCGCTAAGAATCCACGTGAGAGGTTCGACCTCATCGACTTGGACCCGTTCGGTTCTTCGTCCCCATTCTTCGAATCCGCTCTACGAGCAACCGTAAGCGGCGGAGTCTTAGTAGCCACGGCAACCGACATGGGTCCCCTTTCAGGAGCGCGGCCAGGTGCCTGCAAACGCAAATACGGCGTCGACACAATCAGGGCAGAGTTTGAGAAAGAAATCGCCCTCAGAACTATGGCTAGCGCTCTGATGACCACTGCGGCCAAACTGGAGCTTGGCATTAATCTCGCCTTCTCACACGCAACCGACCACTACGCAAGGCTCTATGCTACTGTGACAAAGGGGAGGAAAGCGGCGAATGCGTCCCTACTCAATCTGGGATTTGTCGCTCACTGCTCCACCTGCCTAACCCGAACCACTATCTCATTCCTCTCTTCAATTCGTGGAGATTGCGAGAACTGCAGGTCCCGAATCTCGGTTGGTGGCCCATTCTGGCTCGGCCCGCTTTGGGACCGAGAGACGGTTAGACGAATGATTCAACACACACCCCTCCTCCTTTCAACGCGTCTTTCAGAAATCCAGAAAACACTTAGCAGCATTGAGAGTGAACTCGACTCGGCAGCATTCTACTACACTACAGACGCGGCAGCCGCCGCTTTTCGAACGAAACCCCCTTCAATCTCCACTCTTCTCTCATCACTCAGGCACATCGGGTACAAGGCGTCAAGAACTCACTTCAATCCCACCGGCTTTCGCACCGATGCCCCAA
>JBEKPE010000124.1:0-6505 GCA_049521055.1 Bathyarchaeia archaeon | reverse complement strand
CTTCTGGTGCTTGCTTCCCTTGCGGCTATGGGCTTTCCGGGATTCAGTAATTTCATCAGCGAATATTACATACTATTAGCCGGCATATCCGTCAACACTCTTTACGCGGTAGCGGTGCTCGTTCCAGGTATAACTGCCGGTTACTTCGTCTGGATGTTGCGAAGAGTGCTTCTAGCTCCTATTGCCACGCGTCTGACGCTCAGTGACGCGCCTTGGTACACCCTCCTAACTTTGGCCCTGTACCTCGTACCACTCATAATACTCGGCCTTTACCCGGCTCCCCTCCTGCAACAGGTAATCATACCTGCAGTTCAAACCATGCCCCACTAACCTGATTTGCGGGCTCGCCTACCTCCACAAGCTACTTCTGACCGGGAATGTGCTCATGTGAACCATATATCATCACGTGAGGTCCAAATTTCGCAGGTGGGTGCAGTGGAATTCGGCTATTTGCATCCTTGAACTCTTCAACCTTCACAGCTTGGGTCGAAAACCTTTAGCCCGATGTTGTTGGTTCTTTTTCGATGGTCATTTCGAAGTTCTCGCCGGCCTTGAGCAAAGGCCGTCTTCTGTCAACGCGCGCAAGGGCTGTTTCAGAGTTTCGAAACTAAGGCGAGGATGATGGTCGCGGCTATCAGGTTCCCGGCCTGCGCGAAGCCTACCCCGCGAATACGTTCTATCCTCGAGGAATCTTTTCGTTTAATTAGCGACAAAACGACTACGCGGTGAACAGTCAACGGCACGATGATGGCTGCGGCGGCGATGGAAAGCCAGTTGACGGCGCTTAGTGTGATAACCTCGGAGACAATGAAGACTGCGGAGAGATTGAAGCTAGTCCACGTCGGTGACGCCTGCTTCAGCACCGAACGTACCAAGTCTCGCGTGTACACCACTCCTGATGAACAGTAAGTCATGAAGATGAGCCAGGCGGCAAGGAGTGGAAGGGAGGGCTGTCCGACCATGATAACCTGCCCTAACGGGACGATCAAGGTCAGGAGACCAGAAAGAATCGGGAGAAGAGTTCGATTCCGCTCTAAGCGGACGATCACTATGGAGCCGCTAGTGAGCCTTCCCATGAGGACCAGCGCGAGTACGGAGGCTGCTAGGAAAACAAGGACACCAGGCGGCCATGGTGGCTTCCGGAGCGTTCCAAAGGCGAGCAACACGGAGGAGAACCAGATCGCGGTAGCGCCGTGTTCCCTCGGCAGCAGTCTCATCTTTATGCGCGACCTCTTTCGGAACTAGGTCCGTTTCGACAGAGAGTCATTAGGGAATCCTTCCTTCAGGCGGTCCTAGGCATGTTCCTTGATCAGGGTAATCTGGTTTAGGCAGTTCTTGTGCATCGACAACGTGCAATCGAGCTGCATTTTCAAAGGCTACTCAACGGTCAGCTAGGTGTCTCATCGTCCGAAGCGTTGATCCTTTCGACGCCTACCGCGCAAGCTGAAACTGTCGACCGAAGGCGCTCATCGAAATCGATACGGTCGCCAGAGTTGACTGAACGGATTGCGCAACCATTCTGACAGCTCGGACACAGTGATCTCTAGACTTCGATACGTGAAACTCGCTTAACACTGGCTTTGTAAATTCCAAGTGTTGCAGCCAGCCCCGAAACACCCAAGATTAAGATGCCGAGAATGTAAGACCAGTAGGTAAATCCGCCCACCGAAGGGTCAAGAAATGTCCAGAGAGACGAACCAATCGTAGCAATAATCAGTCCTACGCTCGCCATCCAACCAGTTACGCGGCGAAGCAAACTACTGCTCGCGTAGTAGTCAACAGCCAGGAGAACCAACGCAACAGTGGTGAGCGTGAATATGCCAAACATCGGGTTAACATTCTTGAAGACTTCGTGGTTCGCACTCATCGCTGCACCAAAAACATCCTCATGGAACTCAATGTAATACCCCAGAACCACGCTGTTGATGATCGCTACAATCCATGTGCCCAGCAAAGCCAACCTGACGCTGTCCTTCCAAGACTGCTCTCGGTCAAGCTTGGTCAGCGCCAAGGGGACCAAAGCGATAATGGCCCCGAGGGCTACGATCGTCATGACCGTATCGTCACCCGCCATTCCGTTCACGCCCTGAGGCCCGCTCGCGAAAATGGTAGGAGGGGCAAAAGCGACGGCAGCCTCCAACACGAGAACAATTGTTATGGCGATTATACCGAATGATGACACCCACAAACCCAAACTGGCGACCCTCCTCCTTAGACCTTTCACGTCCAGAACCCTGAACTGTTGCGCAACCAAAGCAACAACCCCAGCCATAATCGCAATTCCCATCTCGTGTGAGTGAGATCCAATGAGAGCTGTAAGAAAAGTTCCCACATCTCCAAACATCGGCACAAAACCGGAGAAAACACCTACGCCGAAAATCTTCACCCAGAGGCTTACGAAGCCAAGCATACCGGCGATGAATGCAGAGCCTACAGAGAATAATGCCAGCCAGTATGCAGCGCCAGCTTTCGAGTAAAGAGAGTATTCCTCCCTTGAGGGAAGCATTCTCAAAACATACTGCGGCCACATCCGAGGTGGGAACGCCACCATTTTCGGCAAGTACTTCCCGGCACGCTTTCTCGGCAGAATTGCCAGCTGTACAAAAAGAGCGCCGCCTACATCGCCAATCAGGATGTATGCCACAACGAACAAACCTAGCGGAACATCTGGTACAGAATTGTATAAGGTTGGGCTTAAGTAAAAGATGCCGCCAGCAGCCGCGAAGATTACAGCTGCATAGGCTCGGTAAGCTATTGGAAAGTCAATGGGCGGTTCATATCTTTGAAGATCGAAGATTGAAATCACCAAGTATGTGGCCAGAGCTGCAATTCCAACACCTATCGAATGAAAATACAAAGTGGCATAGAAAGTGTCCAAACCGGGTGGGAGACCCAAGAAGACATAGAGTCCGGCCATCACCAAGATGATGAGAGTCGTCACCCAAGTCACTAATTTGAGCGATATCATGTAATTGTGAGTATAAGTAACCGCGGCTACTTCCTCGATAACTTTCATTCAGGTTCCCGTGGATCTTGGTGCACGCATACAAAAAAGTTACGTAAATACTCCATTGAGTATCTGCTGTGGTAACTTATCGGGTGATTACCCCAAGGACGCCCTTTCAAGAACTTGGCCTTTCGCTCGCGGGGTCGCGTGCGCAACCAGACCTAGAATGAGTAAAATAGCCAGGAAGATGGTAGCTGCGCCTAACAGGGAGAATTTCGGATTTAACAAGATGATTGCGTAGCCGCTAGCCATGAGGGCCAGGGTTGCTAGAACGAATATGATGAGGCGCTTGTCAGCGGCCATGGTTTACAACCGTTACGAATTATGATTGCTTGTCGTTCAACTAATACAACTTTGTGTCGTTAGTCAAAGAGAGAAACAAAGGTACTACGATGTAGTTGGATGCTTGGCTGCCATTGCCGCAGTGTTCGCCATTGCGACTACTCGGTACTGGCTACTAATTCCCGTAGTGTACCTGGGCGTGTGGAGAATCGTATTATCTGAAGCGTTTACGAAACTCCACCCATTGGTTCACAGGGCCCAGCGAGTTCATACTCAAAAACGACAATTCAGTCGAGTGCGATTACCTGCGAGCGCTGTGAATGCCTCGAGGCATCCCTAGCCTTCGCCGGCTAGATTCTTGAGTATATGATGAAGAACATCGCGAGTCCGTAAATCGCGATTGCCTCGATCAGCACGACGAAGAGCAACGTTCTGCCTAACATTTCAGGTTTCTCCGCGATCGCCCCTATAGCGGCCGCGCTGGCTGTTCCGAGACCGATGCCGGCACCGCACGAAGCCAAACCTGCAGCAATTCCAGCCCCGACGATCAAGAGGCCTCTATCGCTGGCAAGGGCCGTTGTAGCTTGTGACGGGCTGGATGAGAATGCGACTGCGACCATGGAGGAAATCGTAATGACTCCAACGGCCATCAAGAGTATGCTCAAGGTTAGTTGTCGACTGCGCTTCATTACTCGTCAGCACCTGTTGCGCTGAAAGCTACCAATCCGTTATAACCCTTACTGGAATCACGAGGTGCGACGGATAAGAGATTCCAACACTCGTTCAGCGGGGAGATTGTTCGCTTTCGCGTTAACCAAACTGAAGAGATCTCTCAATTCATAGCTCTTGAGGAATAGAAATGCTAACGCAAGTCCCACGTTGAACGGCGACCCCGCAAACATGTTCAAGCAGGCCTCAGCGTGGCTACGGTTGAGTTCGCATTCAACCCGCCCCCCATCGAGAGTCATCCCTGCTTGGAAGGAGTTCGCATAGCGTGTCTTCTCCAAGATGCGTTCAAGGTTCTGAACGTTGTTCGCTTCTGGTAGTTCATTGAATGCTTGGCCGAGGCTGTAGTTGATAGGAATCATCGTTTCCGAAGCGGTTCTCGCGTCTAACCCCATCTGTCGCGCTCGCAGTGCCAACAGAATGTTTAGGTGGTCTATCGCCTCCCCAATCAAGCCCTTCGCAGATTGCGCGTCTAATGGGTCGGGTAGGTTTGATGCGGCCCACATTTTCATGAAGTAATATTGGTCTATTGCTGCGACGGTTTGGAAGCTCGCCCTTTCACCGGTGAGCTTAGGCGCGACAAACCGTCTGAGTGCTTCGTCGTCAATGCTTTCGATTACTCGATTCGGGTTGTGAGATTCGATCAGATCCTTGCAGCGATCCGCCGTGAACTTACCGGCCGGAACGATGTGTCTCAGGGCCTCCTCTGGGTCGACGTGGTCTGAACTTGCTTTCAGAATCTCCTTAACACAGGCATATTCGAACCCTTTAGAAAAATGGTTCACCAAGGGCCTGGAGTCTTGAGGTGCGTAGGAAGCTAACCTCTTTGCGAGCTCCATTGATCTTTGCACGAGAAGTGACTCTACTGGGCTCAGGTCGGATGCGTCGACCGAAGTGATTCGGCCGCCCGTTATCGTGCTTACGATTTCGGCGAGAGATCCGGATTCGAGGAATCGCTCTAGTTGCGAGGGTTGGATGAGTTCCGCTTTGAATGAACGGACAGCGGCCGCTAATTCGGCGTACCGTCCTGCGGCGGTCATCTCAAACTAGATCTCGCAATGGTTTGATTCTATTGACCAAAGAGCGATTTCCCTGCTTCAATCAACAACTTTGATTCCAGGGCGTCAAATCTCTCATCCAAGGTATTCACGATCCTCGTCTTGCCGTCGGGACTTGAAACAATCGCACCGCCAGCCGCCACGATCGGTTCCTTTGACCATTCGATCTTGATAGGTGTCTTTAAGCCGCTAGCGATCTCCCGTTCCACGTTAGCTCTGTCAATCCTCGCCATGTCCGCTTTATTCAGGTGGACAAGGAGGGTTTGATCTCCCAGTTGGCGGATGGCGCTTTCGACGAGGTTCGTAAGATATGGCAGGTATTTGCCTTCGTCTTTCGCCATATCCAATACACGTTTCTTCGCCTGGTCCAATACTTCCGTCATGATTACATCCTTCTCACGCTCCTCACGAAGCTTGGATTTGTGCCGAGCTTCGCTAGTCTCTCGGCGTTTTACCGCTTCGGCGTCAGCGTGGGCGCTCCGAATGATAACCTCGGCCTCTCTGGATATGGAGGCTTTCGCTTCATCTGAGGCCCGTTGAGTTTCCGTTTGAGCTTCGCGAATGATCTTGTCGGCTTTTTCTGCAGCCGCCTTCAATATGTCTTCGGTAAATCTGCTAGTCTCTGACATCATTTCTCCCTTTGCATGACCAATGTCACAAGCTTCTCAACGGTTTCGCTTTTCTTCAAGGATGCTCGTGCGATTAGTTCCCGCGTGCTCACTGCCGATTCTTTCTCGTAACTTTCCGCTTCGCGCCTACCTTCCTCCTCGGCTTGTTGAACAAGGGCCGAAGCCTCCTTCTTTGCGGTACCCAGCATTTCTGTCCGCTGTTGCTGAATCAAAGAGTCGATCTTCTTTCGTATATCAGCCGCTGTAGCTTCTGCATCTTGTATCAACTTCGCGGCTTGCTTCTCCGCGCTGACAATGACTTTCACCGTATCTATTCCAGACATTGCTCACTCACGAGTTTACGAAGTTCAGCCTGAGACCGAGTGTCGGCAAGAAAAAGGTTTGCTCTGCGAAACGTTATTTATGTAAGCTCTTTGGAAGTAGGACGTTCTTGAATAGGCGAAGCCAATGCAGATGCCGCTGACGACTGCTGTATTGCTGGTCACTTTACCCCTCTTCAGCATTTTCGTCCCGTTGATTCAAGGGCTCGGAAACCGTATTCGTTCACGCATGATAGTCGCCTATTGGTCTATCCTCGGACTTTTCATTGTACTTGGGGCAGTCGCGCTCATTCTCCGTCAAGGCATCGCAACGACTCAAGTTGTACTGGGAGTGCTATCCATCGACAGCTTCTCCGTCTACTTCACAGCGGTCTTTGTCGTGGTCACTCTGCTGATTGCTATCGGTTCGATCTATTACATGCGTGAAAACAAGAATTTTGATACTTACTTTAGCCTGCTTCTTCTCGGGACATTCGGGATGAT
>JBEKPE010000123.1:0-6585 GCA_049521055.1 Bathyarchaeia archaeon | reverse complement strand
CTGTGATGTAGGTGGTAGCTATTCCTGAAACTCCTAAGGCATGTACCGCGGTACTCTGAAGGCCCATTGCTAGCGCGGCAAGCGAGATAAGCGCATACAGAGTGAACTGGTTTCGTGTAACATCTGCGAAAAGTCCAGCGGTAGCAAACATTAACAGCACTAAGAATTCTGCGAAGATGGCTTTGGTAACTGCGTGTGGCCAAATCTTTTCCGGGCTCGGAGTGGGATCGACAATGTTAGCGCCTAAAGCCACCCCGATTACATAGCTTACAAGTGACACGGCGGCACGAAGGGCTGCAAGGCCGTTTCCTCGGCCGATTGCGATTCCAAGAAGAACAGTGTTTCCAGTCATATTAGAGACAAATACAGAGCCGAGTGCGAGATAGCTGAGAGCATCTATGTAACCCGAAGTAAATGCGAGTACGGCCAACATCATATTCCTGATACCAACGGGTTGACCTGTTGTACCAGTAGGCATGATGATCGTACTCATGCGTTGCGAGTGCTGGCTAGGGTTCTTGCATTGTCATTTTCCACGAAATCTGGAAATATTGAACGTGGGTTTGGGAAATCTCAGGTTCATGTCCTCGAGTGCCCTGACAATTATGTGTGATACGGCAAGGTTCCGGAACCATTTGTGGTTGGCAGGGATTAGGTACCATGGGGCCCATTCGGTGCTGCAGAATTTCAGTACGTCCTCATATGCGGCCATGTACCGTTTCCAATATCTTCGTTCCTGAAAGTCTGCTGGGGAGAGTTCCCAACGCTTGGTAGGATCTTCGATTCTCTGCTTGAAGCGTTTCAGTTGTTCTGCTGGGCTTATGTGAAGGTAGAATTTCAGAATCTTCACGTCATTCTCGGCCAAGATCTTCTCGAAACGGTTGATTTCCTTAAACCGTCTTGACCAGACAGACTCCGGAACCATCTTGTGGACGCGAACTACAAGGACATCCTCGTAGTATGAGCGATTGAAGATCCCTATCTCGCCGCGCTCCGGAACTGCTTTGTGAGTTCGCCAGAGAAAGTCATGCGCAGCCTCCTCAGGTGTAGGTTTCTTGAATGATGTTACTCTACACCCTTGCGGGTTGACGCCTGACATAACGTGCCGTATTGTTCCATCCTTTCCACCGCTATCCAAAGCTTGAAGAACAATCAGCAGCGCGCACTTCTTCGAAGCATACAGCAGGTATTGTAGCTTCTCTAGGCGTTGGAGATGCTTCTTCAACGCTGCCTGCGTCTGACCGTCGTCCTTGTAGCCTAGGGTATCGTCGGGATTGTGATCTCTTAGCCTGAACTTCTTCCCCGGCCGAACGAGAAGGTCACGTTCAAGGTTCATAGCTCAGTGCCTACAGGTTCTCCGTCAGATTGCGATTTGATCGAATGGTTCGCTGACAGATCGCAAACTCAAGCCGTTAGTTTTCGCCCACACGCTCCACAGAATTCCGCGTAATGTGGATTTGTAGTGCTGCAGTAGGAACACGTGGATGTGGATAGTGACTTACCGCAGCCCCAACAATGCTTGTTGGAAGCTGGATTCCCCATCCCACATTTATCACAGAACACGGTGTCCGGCCTTTGGGGAAGAGATTGCATGACAATCCCATGTCTCATGTGATTCGTCCGATAATCTATGAGGGTGCTCCTACTCAGGGAAGAGCCAAAACTCGTTTCCGTCTAGGTCCTTAAACATCGCGTGACTACCCCACTCGGTCTTCTTCGGTTTAGTGGTGAATTCCACACCCTTAGCGGTCAATTCATTGTACGTCTTGTCAAGGTCGTCAACGGAGAAGGCGATGCCCGTATTTCCCTGTTCCAACTGCTTTGTCTCACAAAGATGTAGAACGACGTTTGAACCCTTTGGCGCTACGGTGATCCAGTGCCCCTCGTTGTCCCGGACTTCTAAGCCGAGCTTTTCCTTGTACCATTCCGCCGACTTCTTAGCGTCCGAAACTACGACGGCCATATCCATAATAGACTTAATCATCAAACCAGCCTACGTTTACTAGCGTTCGATTGATTACTTAAAGCATTACGCAACATCTACTGGTTTGGTGGCATATGGCATTCTTTCGGACTGGGAAAATCCCAACTGAGGTCCTGGTTCGCAGCGTGTTTCGCTACAAGGGCGCCAGGGATCGGTCCGTAATCCTTGGATCATCAGTAGGTGAAGACGCGGCGCTCGTATCCCTTGGAAAAAACGTCTTAGTCCTGACAACGGATCCCGTTACTGGCACCGCCTCCGACATCGGATGGCTCGCAGTTCACGTAAACGCCAACGACGTAGCGTGTAGAGGAGCGAGACCGAAGTGGTTCCTGTGCGACCTACTGCTCCCAGAGAGATCGAACGCAGCTTTGGTTGATAGGATCATGAAACAAATCGACAAAGCAGCGAAAGGAATCGGTGTTGCCGTCGTAGGAGGCCACACAGAAGTCACACCAGGTTTGAAGCGTCCGATTGTGATTGGGTATATGGTTGGGGTTGTCTCTAGAAAGAAATACGTAACGTCACACTCAGCACGTCCACAAGACCAGATTATTATGACAAAAACCGTAGGGATCGAAGGTACCTCGGTTTTAGCAACCGATTTCGCGCGTAAGCTCCGGAAGAAGATCGGGCCTCGATCTCTGAGACGCGCTAAGGACTTCAGGAATATGATCAGCGTTGTTGACGACGCATTGATTGCCGCGCGGGCTGGAGGAGTTAAAGCGATGCACGACCCCACTGAAGGAGGCCTGTTGCAAGGTGTCTGGGAGCTCGCAGAAGCATCCCACGTTGGCTTTATGATTCAAGAATCACGTATCGCGATTCGATCGGAGACTAGGGAAATATGTTCCGCTCTCCGAGTGGATCCGTTGCGCCTGATGAGTTCAGGTTGCCTTCTCATTGTGGCGGAGAAACGGAAGAGCAGGGGCATCCTGCGCAGCCTGAGGAAGCACCGTATTCCAGCGAGAATCATTGGGACTGTGACTCCGAGGGGTCGAGGTAGAAAATTGGTGGGGGTTGAAGGGTCGGTTAGGGAGGTTGCGCCATCTGAGCGTGATGAGCTTTACAGGGTTATTGAATCCTATCGAGCTGGATGAAGCGGATAGGTTAGGAGTCTAATCCGCCTGTCTCCATTTGTTTTGTGGACCGAAGGTTCTGTCACCTCTCCGTTTGGTCATCACTTTCATTCGGCTATCCGGTACAGTTCCTCGCGTTCAGCTTGGGCGTGCACGTTTGCTGCAATTCGCACGCCCTAGACCCGGGACTCAAGCTGCTTCATGAGGCCGTTCATGTGGTGTAGGGTGGGATACACCCCGCCGGCGGGGTGGGATACACCCTCACCCATTTTTGGGTAGGGTTCATCAATTACCCAACCCTTGATGATTGGCCGGACAAGTTCAGATACCGTTTTCGAATCAGCGACCGGAACCCGTGGCTAAGGGAAATCTTCAAAGTCGATGCAGATCCTTTGCCAAACAAGGAGAAAACAGAGCCGCGACGTGGGTGTTCGCTCAGCCTGATCACGAGTGAGCGCCACTTACCCCAAGTAACTGGCCTATTTAACCCAGTTTTCACAGGTTCTGTTGCGATCACGGCACACGCATTTCTAGGTTTGAAAAACTTCGGGTCGTTGCGTCACGGCTCATCGGTAGGATACTCATTCGCCTTGGAAGTTGGGGAATGATTCTTACTGCGCTTTTCGCTCTGTTTCTTAGACAAACTCTCTTTGTTTCTTACATTGGCTGGTCGTTTGTGATCTGGGCTTTTGTCTTTGTCGTTGGTGTTGGCGTTTTGCTGTCCTAAGTTTTCTACAGGTTTTTCATCCTCAACTTGTTTGCCAAAATAGGCTAGTCCTTCAGAGAGAGCCATTAAGAACGCTGCCACTTCTAATGTCTGAATGTTGCGATTAGCACTCTCCGATTCTATGGTAGAATACGCTTCGACATGTACTGGATATTGTTTGAAAGTTTCGTTAGCAGAGGTTCCGTTTCCGAAGGAAATTCCCAATGTTGGATAATAGATGCCTTCGGTTAACCATTCAATGGTCGCATCGTTGCCCGGTAGATATGATCCACCGACTGATACTCCAAGGTCTTGCTGTTGTAGTGCGTTTGGTGGAGACTTTGTTGGTGTAAGACCCACTCCCGCTGATATTGGCCCAACAACTAAGGGTATTTCTCCATTTATCGGTGTGTATGCACCGTCAAAAGTAACACCTACGCCAGTCACGGTGTTGTTAATATTCCATCCAACGCTACCCGCTGCGTCTAGGGTAACGGGTATTCTTTCGGCTATTATTCCGTTTGAGAAAATTGTTGCTTTGACAACTACGGAATAGCCACCGATGGTAATTTTATTGTCAATAGGTCGGGCGGACCATATCAGCTCCATTTTGTAAGCGAATACGGGCTGAGGCAGCAAATTGAGAAGGCTTAGGAATACGTATGCCGCCGCTATTGCATAGATTACCGCCCGAACTCTTAGGGAAATGCGCGATTCACTCAGCCTCGGAAGGATGAGTGCTACACGCTAACTACTTCTTACTTGCGTTTTGAATAATCGTAATCCACTTGTTTTTACCCTCGACTGTGATTCCTGCCGCTTCGGCGGGCGTTTGATTCTCTAGTGCCATGTGTGGGCGTATGTAATTGTGGTAGATTTGTAGGCCTGCGATTAGTGGGCTGTCCTCGCGCTTTACTCCTCTAATGACCTTCTCTCTGTCGCGGATTTCTCCGTTGAAGCGTTCCATCTTATTGTTGTGAACTTTACCATCGAACCGTATGTCTTGGATGTGTTTGGGGCTGTCGAGTCGGTTGACGCGCAATTCCTTGTTGTATGCCTCATGGAAATTAGCGGCTCCATCTGAAATTAGCGTTTTAGGAGTCTTACCCGCAATCGCCTTCGCTGCTTGGAATAGTGGTCTAACATCAGCCGTGTACTTCGTGTCTGCAACCTCTTGAGCAGTACAGAAACGAGTTTGATCATTCATCGTTGCAGGAGTTTGGGATTAGATTCTAACCTTCGACTCCCTCAGTAGGGCTAAACTAAGTCGCATTCTTGTCTTATCATTGCTTCGTTTTTCCGGTTTATATGTGAAGAACTTGTGGGATAGGAAGTTGCTGGTTGCCGATACTGCCGTTGCAATCCAGCTTGAATACAGGTACCAAATGTGGATGTACGTAGTTAAGGCGTAGAGGATTGAGGTCGCTATGCCGAGCCCCGCGCCCCAGACCAGCCAGTGTATTATGAACTGTGTCCCGGTGCTGTAGGCTGCCCTCGTTCCGGAGAGCCTGAACGCCCAGTATTTGTAACCCATGAACACCGCGATCTGAGTGATCACGGCGGCGGCCCAACTGGAATAAATATAATACACGTGAAACGACTCTGTAAGAAAAAACAGTAGGGCGGAACTGAACGCCAGCCCGGTGCCGCCAACAGCGCAGAACTTCACGGCCTGTAAGCCAAAGTGCGCCCATAACCTACGAAAGTATTCTTTCATGTACTTTCCGTTCTCGATTCATTACTATCTGCAAAGTCAGAATTTACTCACTCTAGCGCCTAAGACTAAGAAGTTTAGTGTGGCTCGTCAATCAGTTTCACCCTGCTCTCCTATTTTTATCGCTTTAGGCAACAAACACCATAAAATGGGAGTATCATAATCATGCCGACGGTAGGGGCTGTCGTTCAATTGTCTTCTGACATCGTTAAAGAGACGTTAGAGAGGCCGACAGTTTTCAAGGACGAAACCCCTCTTTCGTTGGAGTTCCTACCCCGCAACCTTCCTCACCGCGACGATCAGATGCGTTTTCTAACACAGCTCTTCCGTTTTTCTCTTGACAGCCCGTTCTCCACAAGCCAACGAGTTCTGATCACGGGCGATGTGGGAACTGGGAAGACGGTTTTAGCTCAACGCTTCGGCACAGACCTAGTCAAGGCTGCGAGGGGAAGAAAGGTCAATCTCCATTATGTTCACGTCAACTGCCGCGAAGCGAAAGGCAGTCTCTTCATGATCGTCAAACGGGTTCTGACGCAGTTCGAGCCAGAGTTTCCGAAACGCGGTTTCGCACCCGAAGAACTTCTCCACACTCTAATGGACATGCTTGACGACAAAAACATACACCTCATACTGGCTCTAGATGAGGTTGAACACCTGATCAGGGTGGAAGAGTCAACTCCAATCTACAACCTAACTCGTATCCAAGAGGAACGGGTTGGAAAACCAATCCGGCTATCACTCATCTTCATAATCCGTGAACTCGAATATCTACAAAAACTGGATAGAAGCACTGTCGATACCCTGCAAAGGAACATCGTCAAACTTGACAAGTACAGTTCTCGTCAACTAATCGATATACTCCAAGCCCGCGTCAGCTTAGCTTTCAAAGAGAACGCGGTAGCCGACGAAGCCCTAGAACTTGTCGCTGACGTAGGAGGGCAGAGTGGTGATGCTCGATACGCCATAGAACTTCTCTGGCGTGCAGGAAAGTATGCGGATTCAGAACCTTCGAAGCGAGTTCTCACCGAACATGTCCGCAAGGCTGCCGGAAGCGTTTACCCCATGCTGCGCGGCGAATACATTGCCGCACTATCCTCCCATGAAA
>JBEKPE010000122.1:0-6760 GCA_049521055.1 Bathyarchaeia archaeon | reverse complement strand
CTTCCCGTCACCATTTCGCGCGACGGAAAACCAGATTCCACCTCGCCTAGCGGATTTGACCTCTGTCAAGAATGACCCCTTGAGACGTTTCAGTATGCGATTGGTCGCTAGATAAAGGATGAGTGGAAGTCAAATTACTTTCATTAATCTCTGTAGTTGATTAATCATCCATCACCTTCCAGATGCTGGTTGCTTGATTGATTCAGGACTTAGACTGGATTCAGAAACGAACTGGGCTTGACCCTGGCGCGAACTCTGAAGCCCTGAGTTTTGTGCAGACCACATCCTCTACCATGTGTATGGAATGCCGGGGGAGCCGCATGCTCTGCGGAAAGGCCTACTGCCCAATCCTATCAAAAGCTGACATGTTGGTCAAATACTTACCGAAGTTCTCAAAGGAAGAGATCGATGGTTCCAGCCCTCCCGGCGCGTTCGTGGGTCGCGTGGGCTATCCGAAAGTCTACCTCGGTCCGCTGATTCCTCCGGAGAAAGGAGACACGCGAATTCTTGATACACCAGAACTATGGATGGGTATCAGTATTCAAACCATAATTGACTACCGATTCCGTTTGATCCGCGGCAAATCCCTGATTGAAGTTCACGACGCGCAAGATCCCGGTAGGTATTTGCTGGATCTTCACGACTTGGCCTTGTCGCCGACTTCGGTTGAAGTGAACGCGAAATTCAAGAAGAAACCTAGAATGGCCGTAGCGTTAAGCGAGGAGACGCAACCCTTCGGTCCATCGGCGTTGATACAGAACCTAGAGATTGCTCCTACTTCCGGCGAACAGAAGCTCGAGGCCGCATACTATGACGGTGACCTGCTTGCTGCAAACGGCATGGTTGAACTATACCGGGATGGGATTGAGGTCTCGCGCATTCAGAAAACACTCAGCCTCGGCATGCTTGGTGTTCAGGATCAAAGGAAGATTGTTCCAACCCGTTGGAGCATAACCGCGGTCGACGACACCCTATCTAAGCACCTACTCGAAAAGATCTGCCATTACCCACCCCTCGACAAATACCAGGTCTACAAGTTCGAATATCTAGATAACTGGTACGCCGCGATCTTGTCGCCGCGAAACTGGGCTTTCGAATGGATTGAAGCCTGGTTTCCAGGCACGGCTTGGAATGAGGCTGGAAATGTTCCGGCACTGATGGGTGACCATGAACCTTTCGAAGGAAGAACAACGTACGCCTCTGTGGGAGGATGCTATTACTCCACTAGGCTTGCCGTGGCTGAAGCATTGGAGCGGATGGGCAAACAGGCGTCTGCGTTGGTCCTTCGTGAAATCCGGCCGGGGTACATTCTTCCGGTAGGCGTCTGGAATGTTAGAGAGAGCGTTCGCGCCGCGCTCAAAACCCAACCCACCATATTCGACGACTTCCAACACGCGCTCCAGTTCGCCTGTAGAGAATTCAGAATTCAGCCGGGAGTATGGGTTAGGAATAGCCACTTGATTCGCGAAGAAATGTTTCAAACTCGTCTGAATCAATACTTTAGGATATGAGAAGATGTGTAGCGCAGTGTAGCGCTTAATGCTTAACGGTTACTGGTGGAATCCACACAGCCTCTTTTTCCGGAATAGTGTTTAAACCGCAGATGTAGATATATCGACACATCTATGTGATTTTAAATGATGACTCGTAGTAGGGGACCCACTATCGTCTATCTGATTCTGTTAATCGCTTTAATCGTCACTTTAATGCCGCAAACTTTCGCTTCAACAACAATGAACTTCGGAGATCAGAATGTGGAACAGTGGTCGAGCACGATTGGGGGCAACATAGTTCAAGCTTACGTCATGTTCTCCGCCCCAAGCCCCGTTGTAATCCAATCCGTCTCCATGTATGTTCAGTATTCAGGTTCCGATGGGAGCCAATGCATGAGGTTCGGTATCTACCAAGACAATGGCAATGGTAGCCCGGCCGGACAATCCCTCGTTGCCTCGACAACATTCAGCTACTGCCTACACGGCTCTGCGACTTGGGGCCCTGCTTGGGAAACTTGGAAACTACGACCGAACGATACCCTGAGTATCCCCGCTGCTGGAGATTATTGGCTTGCCACGCTCGCCTCGCAAACGTACGGAAGTGTCTACCATTACGCATACAGTTCAAGTTACGACTATACCTACGGATACGCGACATACTTCTTCTACACGCCCTATGCATTCGGCTTTCCAACTATCTTTAGCAGTAACCCAGGCTGGGAAGGAAACGGCCCTTACAGCGCCTACGTAACCGGTACGTCGTGAGCGAGTCAAATCGACCACACGCCAATTTAGGATCGTGAACAACTAATGCCCAAACCACGAATCTGGCTACTCGTAACAGTTCTCACTGTGTTATCGATCGTAATATTCTCCAGTATCCCAGTTCACGCCGATCAAGCACTCGTGGCGGGCAGAATCTTTGGCTCCGCCGCGACGATTGACAGCGAGGGAAACCTGATCGCAATCGGGAGCAGCTCACCCTTCAGTAATGGGCAATCCCAAGCATTTTTGATGAAGTATGTGCCTTCGCTCCCTGATTCACCTTTACCGCAACTTTCCTGTTATAGGACGTTTGGAGACGGTGAACCGTTAGATACGTTCGGGTACAGCGTGGTCACAGACAGCTCGAACAACATCTACATAACCGGATCAACGCAAACCTTCGGCGGAGAAAACTACAATGTGTTCCTCCAGAAGTATGATCAATCATGCAATCTGCTTTACACGAAACAATGGGCAGGACAGGGTAACGATATCGCTCGCGGAATCGGCGTCGACGCGACGGACAACGTCTACATCACCGGATCCACAGACAGCTTTGACAATGGCACAACCCAAATCTTCCTACTAAAATACACGTCCTACGGCGATCTACAATTCTCGAAGATCTGGGGAGGACCGCGGAATGATTACGGTAACAGTGTTGCCGTAGATGTGTTTGGGAACATATACGTCGTCGGAACTACCAACAGCATCGGTGCCGGTGGCTCAGATATCGTGCTACTCAAATACGATTCATCAGGCAACTTACTATTCCAAAGAACGTCGGGCGGAACCCAGAACGATTTTGGAACTGGCGTAGCTGTTGACACCGGTGGGTACGTTTACGTGACCGGTTACACCTACAGCCTTGGCCCAACACCGGGAATATCAGCCATCTTGCTGCTAAAATACGACCCATCAGGCAACCGGTTGTTCCAGAAAACCTGGGGAGGCACGATGAACGATTTCGCAACTGCAATTGCAGTCGACATTGACGGGAACGTATACGTGACGGGTTACACGAAAAGCTTCAGCATAAACCGAGGCGTCCCAAGTGCGTTGCTATTGAAATTCGATCAATCTGGCAATTTGCTATTCCAAAGGAGCTGGGGCGGCAATAGGGGCGATTTCGGATATGGTGTCGCTGTTGACAGCGCAGAAAACGTCTATGTGACTGGATACACGTACAGTTTTGGTCCGAATGCTCAAGGCGCTAATTTCTTCTTCCTGAAATATGATATTTCAGGCAACCTGTCATGGCAGAACATCTACGGCGGCGGCATTCCAGAAAACGGTCCTTTCTCGTAAAGGACGATGTGAATAGCACCCCCAATTCCGAGTCATATATCAAGAAACAAACGAACAGCACACCCAAGGGTCATCAAGACCGGCTTGACGCATCGATCTCAGACCGATCATTCAAAGAGCGCTTAATCTCTCTAGAAATTCGCGCAAGATCTCAGTGAATGGTTAATCGTCAACGACGTCAAGTCGTGACTACTTGTGACCAACGCGGTAGCTCCCTGAACCCTTGCAAACTCCTTTGAGTCTGGGTCCACAACAGTCTTAATGCTGCAATTCCGCAAAATAGAAAAGATACGCGAAATTGAACCCCCTGGCCGACTACCTAGCCCTCAACGGAAGTGTCGCAGGAGCCAATCACCAAAAGGGGAACGGGTTTAGAACTATATAGAAGATATGACTTACGAAAATTCCCAGCATGGCTTCCGAAAAGTCAGGAAGACATTCGCCTATAGCGAGCTGGTATCAAGCATAACAATTCACGCTCAAATCCTCGAATTCCTCAAGAAATCTGGCTACACAGTAACTGCTCCAAAGATAACCCGCGGACTTTTAGGCGGTGAGGAGCAAACGTTCGACTTCTCAGCTTCAAGAGATGGGGAAGAGATCGTTTTTGATATCGCCTCGGAGCCAATAGACATTGGCGCCGAAGCGGTCGTGGCCTTCTTCGCTAAGATCTTCGACACTAAACCCCGCCGAGCCATTCTGATCTGCATTCCCGGGCTTAACCGCGATGCGAAAAACCTGACAACAATGTACAGTATCCAAACAGTGACCGGTAGTGACGTTAGCCAAGTTCTCTCCAAACTTTCAGAATTGCTCGGAGCCCAGCCTCCTCTTCATCCCAAACCATCAACGGAAAACAAAGTCCGACCCGTACTCCTGCATCAACACCCAACGGAACATCCAACGCCATTGACCTCGACAAGGCATTGCAGCGAGCAAGAGATCGAAGGAATCGCCCCGGGAAGAGCGAATAATAACACACCTGACCATTGTCAGCAAGATTGGAAGCACATTCTACGTCGGTGGCTGTCATGAATCTAAAGTCAATCCGCGTGTTCATGTTCGACCTTGACGGAACACTTTGGATCGGTAAAGAGAACCCTCGTTACTTAGGCGGGAAGCAGGTTGTAAGGAAGCTTAAGGATTCTGGAAGGAAAACATTGATCCTAACTAACGATTCCACGCATTCGCGCGAAGAGATACATCAGAGTCTCACTAAACTAGGGTTCAGTTTTACCATTGATGAAATATTAACTTCAAGCTACTTAACGGCTCAGTATTTGACTGAACGCTTTGGTAACGCGTCCTTCTACCTGATTGGTGAAAACGGACTTAGACGTGAACTGGAGGCTGCGGGGCATAATGCGTCAGCTGAACCAGAGGTTGTAGTAGTAGGTTTGGACAGACAGTTGACCTATGAGAAACTCGATGATGGGCTGCAATTTCTGCGAGCCGGGGCTCGTTTAGTTGGAAGTTATGGGGGAGCAGTATACATGAGCGATCGCGGACCTGCCCTGTCGGCAGGGGCCATAATTAGAACGCTCGAGTTCGCAAGCGGAAAGAAAGCAGTAATGATCGGGAAACCATCCCCTCGAATGTTCACGCTCGCTCTTCAACTTGCCAAGGAAAGGGCCGGTAAGGCAGTGATGGTTGGGGACCAGATAGAAACAGATCTGGTAGGAGCCCGGAAGGCCGGCGTTCACACAATCCTCGTTCTAACAGGGGTCGAGACCCGAGAGTCAGCAAATCGCTCTAAAATTAAACCTGAGATGATCATCGACAACCTAGACGATCTCGGAGCTACTCTCTGAACTCATGTTGCCACCAAGCTCCCCTCAACCCCTGCATAACCCTTAAGACTACCCCGCCCGTGTTCATGCTTTACCGTTTGAATAGAAGTCGACTTGAAAATGTCAGAGGAACAAGGACAAGCAGCCGGCGTTCCGGCACCTAACGTAAAAGTCAGCGAACTCGGCCCCTACTCGAAACAGGTCAATACAACCGTTAAGGTCGTCCAGAAGGGCGAAGCTAGAGAGACAGTGTCACGACAAGACGGCACGACACACCGTGTGTTAGATGCACTCGTCGGAGACGATACTGGAACCATCTACATGACGCTCTGGGACGAAAACATCGACAAAGTCAACGAAGGCGACTCCGTCAATGTCAAAAACGGTTATGTGCGACCGTTTAAGGGATCAATGCGCCTAAACATTGGACGATACGGATCCCTGGAACCCGCTGAGACCCCACTTGGCGACGTAAACACAACGAACAACCTATCCGACAAAGTAGTCGAAGAACGACCCTACCGCTCTTATGGAGGCGGACGACGCTTCGGAGGCGGAGGCGGCGGCTACGGCGGAGGACGAGGCGGCGGGTACGGCGGCGGACGAGGAGGAGGAGGCGGCGGTGGCGGCTACGGACGAGGCCGGGGCAGAGGCTACGGCGACAGAGGACGCGGACGCGACCGATACTAGCATCCGAAATGGCAGCTGAATGCTGCGAATAATTCCCCCAGAAATTTTCTTTTTCTGTTTTCCAACCGCTTCCTAGTTATTTTCAAGCAGCAAGAATAGTCTCGCGTTCTGGAAGCATTATTTCAATTTCGACATGGTGAGAATTAGTTCACGGAGCTTCTTCGGGAAACGTTTGGATTGGACCGTGTAGCCCTTCTGATGTAGTATCTCTCCCAAGCGCGAGGACCGTGACCAAACCTCTTCCTTCGTAGTCCAACAGATCCTCCCGTCCTGAAGGAACCAGATCTCGTTGTCATTCGCAATGACATCAACACCATCAATCCTTCTTCGCAGGTCCATATCCCAATAGCTCGGCTCGAATTCTTTAAACAGAACAATTTAAGATTGTATACTTACTCCTTGAGGTGTCTGGTGCCCGCAATTTGGCAGTATTATCAGAGTTAGAAACAAACAAACTATTCGTTGGGGACTCCAACGTCCGCAAATCCGTTGGGGACATAACCGAACTTAAACTCTCTATAGAGGAAAAGGGAATTTTAGAACCGCTTCTGGTCAGACCACTAAAGAACAGATTCGAGATCGTGGTCGGTTCAAGACGGTATGAAGCTGCCAAGGCCTTGGGCCTAAGGAAAGTCCCAGCCATCATCAGGCCAATGAGTGACACGGAAGCGCTCTCACTCTCACTAGTAGAAAATATTCAGAGAAACGATCTTG
>JBEKPE010000121.1:0-6765 GCA_049521055.1 Bathyarchaeia archaeon | reverse complement strand
ATTCAAAGAATCCATAAGCAGGACGGCGTGGCCATAATCCCCCACCCATACGACCCCGTCAGTCGGTGTGTCAAAATCGCACATTTGAAGACAAGGCCTGATGCGGTTGAAACCGTAAACGCCGATGCCCTCTCATTCTACATTTCAAACTGGCTTGCGCGAAGAGACTCCGCCAAATTCAAGCTTCCCCAAGTTGGAAGTAGCGATTCCCACATTCCTCAAACCATCGGAGATGCTTACACCATAATCGACGCCAAGTCCAAAGATCTCAAGGACATACTTGACGCAATAAGGTCTGGAAAGGTTACGGCAAAAGGGCAGGCTACTTCCATAAGGAACAAGATACGAAAGCTGAACTACAAATTCAGCTAATCCATTTCCTCAATCTGGTCGAGACCTAAGTCAATGTCTATTCTTTCATCTTCCCCGGCCTCAGGCTCCATTTCCCATATTTCAAAATGCAATTTCCTTCGTGGCCGAGGTTCAAATTGGTGAATTTTCCTACTGAGGCGATTTGTCGTAGGACTGTAGGATTTCAAGTGTGCACCTTCAGCGTTCTAGTTCGGTTCTGAACTCCAAAGTCATCGGGACATATTTGCGAGAAGGCGTGTGGTTGCGGCTCCCCACCCTGAGGAAAATGGTGAAAGAACTGTTTCCCGAGCTATTCGCTATGTTATCTTTCGAAGAAACAGCGAAAATACGCTGAACGCTGAGAGGCTAATTACAATACGAGTGACTAACTGCGCGATGCCTTGACTATCCTCCGCCAACGGGAGGAATTATCGCCAAGACGCAACCATCAGTTAATACCGTGGATGGTCCGTTAAGTGCCGACATTGGCTTGTCTCCCACGAGAATCTGAAGGGACCGGCGCAATTCATCGCTTTTAGGATCGTAAATATAGTCTCTGAACGGCTCGCCATGCCTCTCGACCAGCAGATCAAGCAAATTCTCCACCGTGCCACCTTCGGGAAGTTCTAGCGTCTCTTCACGCGACCCGACCAGCTCTCTGACGGCAGCGAAAAATCGCACATTTATCCTCAAACCCAACTCCACCTTCTTACAGCTAAGCAGCCGTCTATTCTCTTGTGTGTGACGCCCACGTTAACTCCATCGTCTTTGGCCGATTTGCCTTTGCTTCATCAATTCTCGTGACGCTGGCTGCATGCGGGCTGGTTTTGGGCTGGTCGGAGTTTGAGTAGGCTTCGTTGCTTATCTTCTCGAACGCCGTGACCATCGCGTCAAGTTCTAATCTACTCACGGTTTCAGTCGGTTCAGCCATCATCGCCTCTTCCACGATAAGCGGGAAGTAGACGGTGGGAGGGTGAATACCGAAGTCGAGGAGCCTCTTTCCAACCTGTAAAGCCGTGACCCCCGTCTCTTTCGCAAGCCTCGAAGCAGATAGCACGAACTCATGCTTCCTTGGGACGCCCTCTGCATATGGCAACGAGAAACCTTTGACCTTTCGAAGTTTCTGCGCCAGGTAGTTAGCGTTTAGAACGGCCGCCTCAGAGGCCGTTACTAGCCCTTCTCTACCGTGCAAGAGAATGTAGACATAGGCACGGAGAACTACTGCGGCACTTCCATGATACGCCCTCACTTTTCCGATGCTCTTCGGTTTGTTGTAATCTAGATAGTACTTCGAGCCGTCAAATTCGACCGTGGGTACCGGAAGGTAGTCTGCCAGCTTGCTCATGACTCCGATTGGGCCCGCACCTGGGCCGCCTCCTCCGTGGGGGGTGGCGAAGGTTTTGTGAAGGTTGAGGTGGACGATGTCGAACCCCATGTCCCCGGGTTTCGCTTTCCCCATAATGGCGTTAAGGTTGGCACCGTCGTAGTACAGGAGTCCACCCGCCTCATGGACGATGCGAGTTATGTCGAGGATTTCGCGTTCAAAAATGCCGAGCGTGTTTGGGTTGGTTATCATTAGGCCTGCCGTTTTGGGTCCAACTGCCCCTTTCAATGCCTCAGTATCGACGCAGCCGCCGGAGTTAGAAGATACTTCCACGACCTTGTAACCGGCCATCACTGCGCTTGCCGGATTAGTTCCGTGTGCGGAATCTGGGACAATTATCTCATCACGATCGAGATCTTTCATGTCACGGTGGTAAGCTCTCATCAACATGAGACCTGTATACTCTCCGTGAGCGCCTGCGGCGGGTTGCAGTGTCATCTTCTGCACTCCCACGATTTTAGCGAGAGAATCGGCTGCCTCATACAGGAGCTGAAGTATGCCTTGAACGGTTCTCTGATCCTGATACGGATGAAGCTCCTGGATCTTATGGGACCCAGCGAGAAGGTCGCAGATTTTCGGATTGTACTTCATCGTGCAGCTTCCAAGAGGGTACAGCCCAAGATCAACCCCGAAATTCTCTTGGGAAAGACGAGTGTAATGACGAATTACATCAATTTCCGAAAGTTCCGGGAGTGATGGCGGACTCGAACGCCTCAGCTTTCTCGGAATGGTATTCAGTGCTGGCGATGGGTCTGGGGCCTGTTTGTGGAAACCGATTTGCCCGTGCCCTGAAAGTGATTTGATCGGCGGTTCGTCCCAACGGGCTTGCGAATATACCATTATTTGGCCCCCAAAATAACACGAAGCTCGTCAGCAAGCATGTCGATATCGCGGTGTGAGTGAACCTCGGTGAAGCAGTAGAGCGCGCTCTGCCCCAGTTCGGGGAAGTGAGTGCTCAGGTCAAATCCGCCTTGTATTCCCGCCGCCAAGAGAGTCTCATTAATTTCCGAAACTCTCTTTCCTGTGCTCCCAAAGTTGACGACGAATTCCATGTAATGGAATGCGTTGAACGCCGGCGCTTTCACTCCCGGCAGCTTTCGAATCTGCTCGATTGCATAATTCGTCCGATCAAGAACAGTCGCGCCGAGATCGGTGATTCCTTCAGGTCCCAGTAGTGATAGGTACATGGCTGCGGCGAGGGCGAGTAACGCTTCATTCGTGCAGATATTCGATGTTGCCTTTCCCCGCCTAATGTGCTGCTCTCGGGTCTGTAACGCCATGCAATACGCATCCTGTTTACCGTCCTGAGTTGTTGTTCTGCCGATTATGCGTCCCGGCATCTGCCTGAGCAGACCCTGACCCCTGCAGGCAAAGATGCCGAGTAGAGGCCCACCAAAGTTCATGTGATTCCCGAGCGGTTGCCCTTCTCCCACACAGATGTCGGCTCCTAACTCGCCTGGCGGTTTGAGCGCGCCCAGTGAGGTAGGTTCACATCCAACCACAAACAGTGCGCCAAGTTCATGGGTTAGGTGCGCGATATCGTCACAGGATTCCTCCACGAAACCTAGAAAGGAGGGTGACTCGACGTAAACTCCAGCGGTTCGGTTTGAGAGTTTCCGTCTTAGCTCAGACTGGTCAATGTAGCCTGTTCCGAGATCTTGGGACATCTCGACGATTCTAATGTCTGCCGGGTCGCAGAATGTTTTCAGTGTCTGAAGGCGTTCTGGGTGGATGAAGTGTGGAACAATGAATTCGTCTCGGCCGGTTGCGCGCGATGCCATCCTCGCAGCTTCGCCTAAAGCTGTCGACCAATCGTAAAGGGAACTGTTCGCGTAGTCCATTGCGGTAAGGTCGCAGATTAGGCTCTGGTATTCGAACAGGGATTGGAGCATGCCCTGTGAGATCTCGGGCTGGTAGGGTGTGTAGGAGGTTAGGAATTCTCCCCGACTGATGATCGCATCAATTGCGGCGGGCACGTGATGAGGCCAAACGCCCGCACCTAAGAATGATAAAATGTCACGCGTCGATTGATTCTTGGATAGCAAGCCTTCGACGTACCGTCTTGTTTCCATCTCAGAGAGTTTCGACATGATTGGCAGTTGTGCCTTGGATCTCAATTCGGTTGGAATATCGTTGAAGAGCTCGTCTATGGATCCCACGCCGATATCGTGGAGCATTTTTCGTTGGATTTCTCGATCACTATTGGGAATGTATGGATGAACCTGAGACACTTTGACTACCGCTCAACGTCCTTTACGAAATCGGTTAATATTATTGTGGTCGCTTCTCTAAAACAATCGCCGCCCCAATTTGTCAACAAATCCCATTAAGCCCGCGTGTGTCAATGTAGCTTCGGCCGAAGTTCATTGAGATCGAGAAAAAGCACCCCACCCGCACATGTAGTAAACAAACGCGCGCTCGGACGTGGCACCTACGTTGAAAAGGGAGCTCAATTGCTTGGCGACGTGCAGACCGATGAGGGAGTATACGTCGATGCAAATGCAGTCCTCTGCGGTCCCATAAAGATCGGAAGGCATACCTACATTGGATCAAATTGCATTATAGGATTTCCAGCGTCCGACGAGCTCAATCAACTAGTTCGGTCCCACAAGATCGGATCAAAGAAGCCGACCTTGCTCGGCGAAAATTGCACAGTGCGATCAGGAACCACCATCTACTCCGGCGTAACTGTAGGGGACAATGTGTCCTTCGGCCATAACGCAATGGTAAGGGAGAATGTGAGGATCGGTGCGCGTTCGAAGCTCGGTACTAACGCGGTTGTGGATGGAAGCACGAGGATAGGCAGCCGAGTTTCAATTCAGACGGGGGTTTATGTTTGCACTTACTCAACAATCGAGGACGGCGTATTCCTCGGCCCATGCTGCGTTTTCACGAACGACAAATTCGTCACCCAGAAACCCTACAAGTTGGTCGGCCCCACGGTGAAGAAAGGGGCGAGTATTGGCGCGAATGCGCTCCTATTTCCCGGCGTAGTCGTGGGAGAAGGGGCTGTGGTCGGTTCGCAGGCCATGGTAAACACTGATGTCCCCCCTCGAACCATCTTTGTGGGAATCCCCGCGAGGAAAATCAGAGATTTACCTGACGATTGGCGCTCTTCTCTGCTGCAAGATTGAGTGTTCGAGACTCAGCAGAATGAATAAATAGCGAACGTCCCAATCACGGCGATGTTCAATTAACATTAACCCGATGAAAGCGAGGCTAAGCTGAGGTTGAAGTCGAAGTTCATAGCACTTACCTTACTCTTGGTGCTCGCGATCATAGTTGCCGTCCCAACCCACGCCCAGGCGGCGCCAGCTCAATTGACGATAGACATTTCCAGAACGGCGGCCATCGGACAATATGGCGTTGTCCATATACTTGATAATTTCACGGTGCGCAACACGGGAACGTCACCTGCTTCATACCTAGATTTTGGTGTGCCTACCGCTTTCAAGGGAGACCTATTCTATGTTGACGCGAAGGATAGCCAAGGAAAATCCCTCGTCGTGGATACGAATGTGAACCAGACGAGTGGCTTCTATTGGATGCGGGTTCATTTCGCTAACCAGCTTCCGTTCAACTCGACATATCGATTCACGGTAGTCTCCATCCTAGGTCACATCATAACGACCGCGCCGAACGGGCTTCTGTACAATTTTACGGCTGCCCCGGTTCTTACACAGGATGCGAGGGAGGCCAACGTTACGCTTCTGGGCGCAGTGGGATCGAGTTTCGCGGTTGCTCAAAATTCAACTTATGCCGCAATTACGGTCGCAGGACAACCCGCCCTGGTGAAACACTACAAGCCTTGGAAGGCGTACTCTACGGATACCTTCGTTGGGCCTTACCTGACGGTTACGCAATATCTTCTAGATATCTCGTCTGCGGAGCGGGATATCATAATTGGCAGTTCGGGTACTCTGAGTATTCGCGATACTTACAACCTGCATAATTACGCAATACCGATTACTAGCCTGACGATCACCCTTCCTGACGGCGCGACTAACGTTATGGCGTATGATCTCGTGGGTTCAATGTGGACGACCCCCGAGAACCCCGGCCCTCCATACCAAATAAGCGTGGCCCCTAGGTATGGTCAAGGGATTAGAGGAACGGAGAACTTCACCTTCAGCCTCACATACGACCTCCCCCAGTCCGAATACCTCAAGCAAGTGAGTTGGTGGGGAAACTACAACCTTACTCTCCCTATGCTCAACAACCGGGAGGATTTCATATTTGACAACGCTACGGTCAAAATCATGACGCCGAGCGGCGTAAGAATTGACAATGTCGTCCTTCCACCCTCAAACCCTGCCTCGCCACCAACCCAATACGATCCTATTCACAGGCAAATCCAACTTCTAGGCGTGAGCGTATCTAGCAACGTGACACTTGGCGTCTTCTTCGGGTACATCCCATTCTGGGCTGCGTTCGAGTTTTTGCCGTGGTTACTGGGCCTCGAAGTGGCGTTTGCGGCGGTAGTTTTAACGGTCAGGGTTAGACGAGGGCCAGAACTTGCGATTCCAGTTCCTGTCGAGAAGCTCAGAGAGTTTGTGGGCTTGTATGATGAGAGGATTTCGCTCTCAAGAGAGCTCGTTGCGATGGAAGAAGAGGTCGCGAGGGGCGGAATGGTCAAGCATGAGTTCAGAAGGAGAACGAAAGTGATGGAATTGAGGCTTGATGAAATCAACAAGTCACTCATGGCGGTTAAAGCGGAGATCAGGGTGATCAGCCAACACTATGACGAATTAATCCGGCGTATAGACCGGGCCGAGGCAGAGATCCAAGTTTCTAGAAGCAGCCTGAACCAAGTGAGAGGCCAATACCGGTCAGGAAAGACGACGAGGGAAACTTACGATGCGATGGTCAACGAACTCACGAAGCGCATAGATCGAGCTGAGGGAACGGTCGAAACGATTTTGATCACCCTTAGAGAAGAAGCCCGTTAAACGTAAAGCCAACTACATGTTCCACAGGTTCTTTAGCGCGCGTTGACGCCAATGGAATGCATCTCGTGTCCCAGATGACCA
>JBEKPE010000120.1:0-6907 GCA_049521055.1 Bathyarchaeia archaeon | reverse complement strand
GTATTTCGTCAGGAAATGCATTACCTCCGCCACGGTGCTTCGTGGTTGCCCCGCAAGGTTCGCCAGGTCGTGGAGGGAGTAGTATTTGCCTTGCGTCATCGTCGTCCATAGGCTGTCAGCCCAAGATGCTTGCATGTCTGATCGGGCGCACGTAGCTGAGAAGAACCGGGTAAATGTCGTGTGACTCCTCACTGGAATTATTCGTGACAGAAGATGCACGGGCAATCTTCTAGTTCACCTCGCACCCGGACAAAACCTCCTGGTTGTCCTACCTCCCTCTTGGCACGCGGAACGTCACGGATCTTCTCCTTCACAATTCCAATCGATTCAACACAGAATCGCTTCAACTTTCGATCCAGGCCCGCAATCGCCTGGGCGATGGAAAAATCGAAATTACCCTAACCAAGTTGGGTGGACGCTCAACCTACTCAAAACAGGGTAGAAACTCGGTGCGCCACCCAATTCTGTAACTCAACCACCGAAGGCCTGGTGACAACCCAGTGGTTGCCTAAGGGGGCGTGCATGGGGTGTGGGCCTCTCGGGGGTGGAGATTTCATAGAAATGTAACTGCCCTCAGCATAGAACAGTCACACTGACCCATTCTAGACGATTTCGCTAGATTCTCTAGAAGAAATATGGGGTCAATCAGAGCTGCCACCTACATTCTCCCGCTCTTCCTACTGGCACTCATGGCTCTAACCCCTGTTCACGCCGCTCAACCCTCGATTCCCATTAACGGGCGCTACTCGGTTCTGACGATCAAAATCTTCATCCCCTCGAATCCAAAATGGGCGCATGATGTCGTTCTGAACGCAGCGATCGCATGGAACAAGGCTCAGCTCTGGAACCTCCAGAACAACCCCACCGCAACACTATACAATTTCGCGGAGACAGACGACGGAACCGCAACTTCCATCGTAAGTTTCTCAATGCCCGTCGCTGTCGCTTCAATCGCGGTTGGCTGGACAACTTACAAGTATGCACCCGGCTCACGAACTTCGATAGTTTCCACCCAAACCTACCTAACGCCAACAGTCTTCAACGATGCACAAGGAAGCAACGCGACCGCGAGGAGCTATGCGTTTTGGCTCGCACTACATGAGCTAGGCCGAATTCTAGGGTTGGGTAGCATACTCGACGGAAAGGATATCATGGAACCAAGGTACACCCCCGAGAGGATTACTCAAGTACCGAACCTGTCGACACTCGACCTCTACGCACTACATATCCTAGCCCAAGGAACCGCCCCCACCTTCGTAACATTACCCGACGGCGTCCAAGACCAATTCACACCCGTCACCGTCTTCATTCAAACCTCACCTTCCCCCTGACCCAGGACACAGCTAACTCAGGAAGAAGTTCGATCCTTCGAGCGAGTCAAAGTTGCGATACGCTTCTCACTAATTTTGTCACTTGAAACGTAACCAGACCGTACGACTCATATCCAAGTAATGGAACGATTACTCCGTCGCCTATGTCAGATCGAGTTACGGTTGAGCGAAAGGAATTCGAGGGCTTCCTCGCTGAAAACCAGAAACTCCTCGACCGCTCCCAAGCACTCATGAATAGAGTTGACCAGCTTGAAAACGAGAACAAACAGTTACGGGATGAGCTTCAAGCTACGAAAACAAGGCTTGGGTCCATGGAATCAAATATAGCCAATAACACGCGCCAGGCTGATGACGTGCTGAGAAAGGCTCGGGAAACCATGTCTAGGCTGGCTAAAGAAGCAGATAGACGAATTTCAAAGTAGCACGTTTGCCGCTGAAAACTACGCCCCTCTACACTCACGCCCACAACGATCACAGAACTTATCCTCAGAACCCAACGCCCGCCCACAAGAACACACCCACTTTCCGTAATCAGCACCACAATGCTGGCAGAACCTTGTGGCCTGCACTATCTGGAAACCACAACGGCTACAGGCTGCGAGCGGTTGTTGCTTGCTCAGAGTCCCAGGTCGAGCGATCGTTCTCGTCCACGAACCACCCGGGGGTTCTAGCTTGGTTTTCAACCGACTTAGAAAACTGCCCCTAACTTCTCCGGCTGGCGGCTTCTCTGGGCTCTTCACAGAGACCTGTCGGGAGGCCTCGTCACTTACAACATCTTTCTTTTCAGGCGTGTCTAGTGCTTGAAGTCTGGTCTCATCCACGTCCAACATATTCAATAGAAGCCTATACTTCTTCTCGAACCGAGAGAGTTCCTCAAGAAACTCTTTCCATTCATTCTTGTCGACTTGGATGAAGGAGTCCAAAAGCTTCTACTCTCAAATGTCTCAGTCTACTCTTAGAAAAATATGACGCACAGATGCCTATGGAAAAGTAAAAGGGGAGTAACAAGCCAGGAACAAGGTGGTTGGCTGCGTCGGGTTGATCTGATTACGGGCTGCAGAAGTTGAGTGGGAAGCAACTGAAAGGAGTGGAGGCTATCCTGAGGCAGCGCTTGAATCACAGGAGACTCTCTAACGAAATCACACTTACAACGAAGATAAGCCCAACCTTAATCGCGGGACGGGTGTACTTTGATTGTCTATTGAGGAACCAGCAAGAAATTTTGTCGACGACGTCTGTGTTTTCAGGGATCTTCAATCAAGGACGACAAGACCCCTCAGCAGGCTGCGTTGACGGAGACTACTTCGAGAACGTGGCATTCCGATCCATCAACATCTCGCTTACCGAGGCAGGTCTTGACGTTCCACTGTTCAAGGTTCTAGGAGAGCTTGTCCATGCTGGGGGCAGCTTCCTAGTTTCCTACACGTCCGTCTCCGACGAATCGCGAGTTCACAAACAGACCGAACAAGCTTTGGCGAAAGGTTATCCTCCCGTGGTCGCACCCCTCGGCTACTTACTGTTCCTTGCGGGTTGCGGCGTGAAGCTCAAAGACCGCCGCGCTGCAACAGACGATAAACGAAACGAACCCAGCAAACTACAAGGTTTCAAAGCGCTCAACACCGAAGAGAGAAAGAAGAAAGGACTATCGCTGATCCGCGAACTCCACCAGTTCATCGGTAGCCGGCCTGAAAATGATGAATTAGCACGTGCGTGCAGAACGAGAGCTTTCGCGACGATAGAGAAAATTCAAACCGCGTACGGTTGAATTCAGCGTGCCAACCGGCTCGGCTTGGTTCTCATTAACAATCATGCGGGTTGTCTAGCCTGTTTCGCCGGTTTGTTTTGCCAGACTTCGTTGAAGAGTTTCTCAAAGAGCTCCACGAGAAGACTATTCGTCGTCCACACCGCAACATCAGACCCTTGATCCGTTCTGACATCATCTGGTCTGCTCTCGACAACCACTAATTCCTTTGAGTCCACACAAACGAAACTTGAAAGGGGGTCTTGGGTGGGTTTGAAATCGACGATTTCAGAGAACTCAGTCACCAGCGAAGAGTTCTCGGTTGTGACGGGAGATAGGAGCCTTACTTTTGCTCCTTTCTTAGCCGCATGTTCAAGTGCGTCAGCATGCAGTCTGTAAGCACGAATCAGGCCGGCTGAACTTGTTGAATAGCAAATAGAGTGCGAGGCACCAGTCATAAGTTCGTTCAATTTATTGGAAATGCTTCGTCTGCCATCCATCTGCCAAAACTGGTCCGACTGTTTAGGAACGTCGCGCTTCACGTACTTGCTAGATTCGTAGGTCATCGCAAGCGACTGCACTACATGCTCGGAATCCTTAACGTCATGGTCGAGCCTCGTGACAATGGGCATTAGGAATTCTAGCGGGGAACCGGGGGCATAGATTTCTGGTTTCCCAGGCGTTATGCTGACCAAGCCCTTCCGTTGAAGTTCCTTGATCGCGCCATAGGTCTTCGTGCGAGGAACTTGCCCAAAAAAGCTTAGTTGGCTAGCTTTGATTGGGCCATTCCTCAGGAGCGCTAGGTAGAGTCGTGACTCGTACTCAGTCAAACCTAGCCTTCGTAGAGCGGTAATCTCACTCTCTTCAGCTCCCACTACAAATCAACACCTAAGTACGTTAGTTAATCCCGGCGGGAAGCCAGATCGTGTTTCGCACATATATTGGCAATATGGTCGAGACCGCAATGAAACTGTCCAAACCAACACCACGATTTGGGCAGTTGCAATCGCATATTCATGCACAGTCATTCTTGTACATATTCCACGCCACGCGAACGAGATTCTTGACTAGGCTTCGTTGGGGTACAGAGACAAACTAATGGTGCGGAGCCTTCAGGCTCGCGGTTATGAATTCGAGAAGCTTTCTGCTCGGGCTGTCCCTTTTACTACTAATGGCCGTGTGGTTTGTGGCACCACCCACAATCGTTCGCGGTCAAAACGGCAACGGTCCGCTGATTTGGGTAGATTTCCAGGTTCTCAACCGGACAGGAACAATGCGCCTACAAGGACTCAACCCCATCCTGCTAACCGAGGTGCTTACTCTCTCGATCGCCGCGAACGTGAAGCATCACGGGGTACCGTGGGCAACTCTCACAGTCTCCGGAGGAGGCACGTTTCACATCGGGCAGCCAGCGCAGACACAAGCAGCCCTCTGGACTGGGCTAGATAATCGAACGGGTAACAGCGTTGACTACACCCTTCTCGCATTACCCCCAGAAGGCTCGACGACTACGCAAACCATCCACGTCTTCAATGTTCCCGGAAATACCACGTTCTGGTTAGGCGACGCCTACAATTTCAGTTCGAAAGGGAACTACGAGGTCCTTGTACGCCTCAACCAAGTGGACGCTTACGTAGAGAACTCAACGAACATTAAGGTGATGTACCCTTAGGCTTGCAGCCCAACTCCCTCCCTAACCTCCGCACCCTAGGTTGCATGGTGTCACTCAGCCTCGGGGATTATGGTGACACAGCGTGCTTTAGTCTGGGTTGAGTGATATGGCTCGAGGTACGGACAACGTGAGTGCAGCCGAACTGGAGTATGGGGACGAGTCGGGGTATGAAACCGACTGCGAGTGCTCGTGCGACGAGTGCGTGAAAGGTAAACATGCGGATTGCCAGCTCGGCGCATGCTGGCCTTCCTGAAGTACTCACAGCTCGAGTCCTTACTCAACCTAGTTGTTCAATTTTGGTTCCGCGCGTAAATCAGAGAGAATTGTTACTTCCGATCGTGACCTGTAGAAGTCGGGAAATTTGCAGATGTAAGAATCCAACTCTTGCGATGAACTTTGCTATCGGTCGTTCGTCCTTAGTCCTGCCGGCGTAGTCCATCAGCTATTGTCATCCAGTCTAATGGTTCTCGGTATGAGTGCACGGCTAAGGCGAATGCCCAGGCCTCCAAGCTATAATCTATAAAAAGCATATACATCGAAGTTATATGAAATTCATAGTACTTGCTGAATTTCAGTGGATGAAAAATGGAACTCAAAGGGAAAACAAGCAAATTTGCAGGGCTCTTCCTCTACGCAGCAATACTTCAGGGCGCTATCGCAGCTGTCGTTACTTTCCTTGGGGCTGTCGGCGACCAGATCGGCCTATATCCAGTAGGTGTGGCGAGAGTGATTGCTGGCGGCGAAGCTGGAACATGGTTCATCATGGGGTATCTGACGTACGTCATTGTCGGAGTAGTCGCTATGGCTGTCACTTCACTGTTCTACTTCTACATTGAGACGGTACTCGGCAAGACATACAGTGGAGCGGCGAAGGCGTTAGCGTGGGGACACCTAGCCCTCGGGAACATCGGTGTGGCTGGCGCTGCTATCCTGACGATGATCGGAGGTTACCTTGGCGGTGCAGGCATGCAACCAGTTAGCGCTGGCGGGCAAGGCTGGACAACATATCAAGTACACGTACACGTACTCTCGTTCTATGAGTATCCAATAACCGCATTCATCCTCATAGCCCTAATCGGATTTACACTCGGCGGCATTGGGTACATTCTCGCAATGCGATCGAAGTAACACTCCGCTCCCTCATTTTCTTCTTTCTTCCTCTTCCCGAGATATTCGATTTCATGCAGAGTTCCGTAATCTTTGTTTATGGCGTTCCGTCGCTAAATTAATGGGTTGGCGAGTTGGCGAGCGACTCCGGGCTCTAAACGTCATGGGCCTGAGGAAACTCCACCCACGTGGCGGACGCGTGGCATCGTGAGGTGCGGACTGAGAAGTCGGGTCAGGGCGCAGAAAGAAACCTCCGTTAGCCGCGGAAAATGATGCGCTTGCGCTGATGAGGCTGGCGGTAAGGGTGAAATGCCCGCCCACGTCGTGAAAGGGATAATAGGCGCCAATGACCTCCCGCCGGAGGCGCGGGTATCCCGATTAGATGAATGTCGCCTAAAACAGAAGGTGGGTTACGGCCAACACGTCGACCCAATATTATTACGCGAGAAAACCGTTCCTTTCTTGCGGAATCCTAAAGCTGACGAAGTAAAGAGAATTTCTCGAACTCTATTTCCTTTTAGTACCGGCGATGATCAGTGTAAGTCCCGCAAACAGGACGAGTGTCCATTCGGTTATGTAAGCGCTGATGAAGGAATAGTCCGTGGCACCCCTAGCCATCATTCCTTGAACGTTGATTCCTGCGCCGTAAACTATCCCCGTGAGTCCCGCGAGGAACAGGAACACTCCGGCGAAAACCATTCCTTTGTCCATAACGGATCGATACACCGAGTGATAGCGGAGTATTTACTCTTTACCCGTGGATGATGCGCCAGTATGGCTCGCTTTGCTATACGTCAAAAATATTCCGACTCTACTCTGACCAAATGTTCTTCATCCGTCACGGAGGCATATGCTTCGAGAGGTTGGGCGTTTAGTGTCAGGAAATGTGGCCCCCATTTGAAGATGGAAAGTAATTTGCTGGCTTGTTCTTGGAAACCCATTATGTACAAGCTTGCTGCTAAGGCCTCTATTGATGACAACTTGTTCGGTTTTGCGTAGTTGACAGGGTTCGAGGCGAGCAAGGTCGGAAGCTTGATGTTTCTTCCCGGCAGTCGG
>JBEKPE010000119.1:0-6925 GCA_049521055.1 Bathyarchaeia archaeon | reverse complement strand
CGCGGTCACTGTGCTGAACGATGGTATCTTGTATGGCGTCTCCCCCGATGGGCTCGTGAAGGTGGTAACACCATCACATCAGAACAACCCATTCGAGTGGATCGCTGCCGTTGCTCTGGTGAGCGGCATTGGAGTTGCCGGGTCAGTTTGGATTGAAGAAGGCCGTTACAAGTGGCTCTCACTTTGCTCTGCGCTCACGACACATCTCATCAGAAAACGCCCTACAACGAATGCAATGGTCCGTCAGTTGGCGCGAAAGCCCGGGCTCAACGCAGGTGAGATTAACCGCCTTGGTGACAGGGACAGAATTGGTATGATGACGTTGATAGGGTTGGAGAAGGCTGGATTAGTTTCATCCTTCAGAGACGGGTTGTCTCGCAGATTCTACGTTAAGCCGACTGAGGGTGGTTCAATTGATACCTTGCGGACCAGGATTATGCTCTGGGTGCTTGATCACCCGGGAATTTGGGAGGCGCAACTCGCGAAAGACCTAGGGCTAAGCCAACAAATAGTCCACTACCACCTAAAGAAACTCAGGGACTCGAAATTGATAACGCTGGTCGTTGACTCGAATGATGGCCGAAAGCTATATCGTTTCGCCGATAGTGGAACGGGCAAACACTCGTCCCCAGATCTGTAAGAGCCCTCCAAGTCTTTCTTACGAAAAATAACTCAGTTATCAGGAACGGGCCTTACCCAATCTGCTCCCAATCAGACACTTATTCCGATTCAACCTAGCGAATTTGCTGCGGCCTGAATTATTCAGCGCCACGCGTGCACCGCGGATCAACACAGCTCCTACTCGCTCTGCTCCTTCGCCCATCAACATATGAGCCACGGCCGCTAAGTCGTCCGCCAAATTCGTCTGAGTGACTTTGATGGTCCGTCCGAACAGATCCGGTGTTTTCCGACTATCGAGGACTGGAAGGAACCCGGACACCCCAATGGCTAAACCGACTGTTCCCAGACGTAAGGGTGTTACATGACTGTCTACTATTTCGACGCAAACTCGTGTAGTATATTTACGTTCCAGACGCGACCGCAACTCTTGAGCGGACTTATCTGGGTCGAGTGGCCAGAGGGTCGCCGTTCCTGGTGGAGAGTTCTTGATGTCTACGCCTGCGTTGGGTGTCAAGGTTCCGTTCTTGATGGTTAGCAGAAACCCGGGAACTCCGCCAAGGACCTCGTCGGCCTCACCCAATACAACCGCGGCCAGGTATTGATCCATCTTCCACTTACGCGCCAATCGCTTCGCATCGGACGACACCGGTACGTCCCGGAGTTTCACTATTCGCCCTTCGCAAGTGGACACTATCTTGCTTGCTACGCAAATGACATCTCCACGTCGTAGTGACAGTCCGGAATCCTCGAGGGAGGTTGCTACGACCGAGCTTAAGTCTTGGTCGACGCCTACGATTGGGAAAGGAACGGGGATCGATCGTAATGGAAGATGGTGGACCAAATCAGGTCAAGGGTCACTGAAACTTCCTGAGAGAGTGCTGTGGTGCTAGGTTTTCAAACCATTCGGTTGAGCAAGGCTCTGATTGCGGGTCCTCGGTTTCCCAGCTCGCCCCGGCTAGTGTACGTTCGTTTTATGGTTCCTTCAAAACCTCCCGAAGGCGGATGTAACCTAAACACTGGATTCAGCCCTCCTTGCCGTAGAGCTCGAAGATTTACTCGGCCCTTCATCAAGGCCGACGCCAAATCCTGGACCGTCGCTTCGCGGAACTTTTTCTTTACCGTCTCGTCCGTCATGGGCGCGCCTCCCGAGAACTCGCCTCGCTCTTTGAACAACATCGCAACATCGTTTGTGTTGACGTCGCCCCATGTGACGTAGTCTTTCACTAGCCTGAGCATTCCAATGCTCTCAGGTTTATTTTCAACTAGGACGGCGTTGAATTTTCCTTTCAGGTGTAGGGTCGTCAAAGCTGTTCCAAGACTCCATGGGGTTCCGAATTCTCCCTTGAGCCGAATCGCTAGGAGGTAAGTCTTCTCAGCCGCTAAACTCTCTTTCTTCAATGGGGGTGGCGGCGATGGAGTTTCTATTGGTTTCTTGGTTGGCGGTAGACGCTTTTTTGCTGTGCGGGGTTTTGTGGGTGTCTTGCGTGTGGCCTTCGGCTTTGCTTTTCTTTTCGTGGTTGTGCTCAATTAGCAGGCGCCTCTGTTTTTCCTTTTATTTTGGCTTGAACCTGTTCGAAATGGGTCGACAGGTCTTCGGGTTTCAACTTCTGTTTTAGATACGTTGAGAAGATTTTCTTGTAGCGCTCGGTATCTGAACTCAGTTTTTTCGAGTAGTCAACGACATGTTTCCCTTGCACGCGTTCTTTGCTTGTGAAGGCTTTTTCGTCATGGGGTACGTTTAGCCCCGCTTCAACTGCTCCCTTTGCGACTGCGAATAATCGGGAACCGGGGCCTTTTGAGTGAAGCCCAATATCTAAAATGGCTTCGGATACGCCGCTTGCCTTAGCTCTTTGCCCTGCCAGCAGTCCTGTCAAATATGCGGCGGGTAAATTCCCGCATGGGGCCTTCCAACCGAATTCTTTCAGTTGGGATGAGTGTGCACTAGCAAGTATTCGATCCCCATCTGCCTGCGCTCGCACCAATTGAGCTGCGATATGTTTGTTTGAGGGGCGTACCACTAGCCTTGTCATCCCGGATGTGACAAGCTTCCTACGTTTTCCGTAGTTAGTCCTACCTTCACGTCGACGTCGGAATGGAAGATTGTATTGGGGGCCTTTTGCCATTTTTCCTCTAGCTCTCCTTCATTTAACTGAACTATACGGCAGCGGCAGATGTGAAATAAAGGGTTTCTAAATGCACCCTGTCAGAATACGTAAGCTAGGAGCCGCCCACCGGTCTTAGCTGTCCTGGCATCGCCGTGTGAAACAACACCTTTAGGTGTGCTTACGATCAAAACGCCAACTTCGCGGGATGGAAGATATCGCTCCTCCCATCGCTCGATTTCTGGAATTCTCATGGCGTAGCGTGGCTTGATTACTCCGCACTTGTTCACTCTCCCTAGGAGTTGAATTCTGTATTTTCCTGCACGGCCGTCGTCGATAAATTCGAATTCTCCAATGTACCCATTTTTCTGCATCACCCGCAGTACCTGACCCATGAGTTTTGAAGCCGGCCAGACTATGCACTCGCGCTTGTGGCGTCTCTCGTTGTTGTATATCGTGTTCAAGGCATTTGACAATGGATCAGTAAGCGTCAAATCTTCATCCCAACCTTGTTTAGGTTCTTATGGCGCGCTTAGCCCGCCCAGTCTGGCGCGCAGCGATCATTCCTACTTTTCTTCCAGGCGGCGTATTGCGACCTACTGTCGTGGGTTTGCCGGCATGTTTGTGCCGTCCCCCGCCGTGTGGATGTGAGGCTGAAATCATCTTCTGTCCACTAACCATTGGCCAGAATCGGCCACGGGTTCGCATTAATTTCCATACTGTTCCGGCTTTCAGAAATGGTTTCTCAATCCTTCCCGCCCCGGCAACAACTCCCACCATTGCTCGACACTGGTCGTTCATGTACAGCGATTTACCAGATGGAAGCCGCAGTTCTGTACCCTGCGGAGTGTGGGATACAACGAGACAATACGTCCCTGACGACTTGGCTAGGCGACCGCCATCGCCGGGGTGAAGCTCTACACTAGAGATGAGGGTTCCTTCTGGAATGCGACCTAGGTGCAGTATGTTTCCGACATCAGGTGACGCGTCGCGTCCGACGATTATGCCTTGGTTTATGAACAGCCCTTCCGTTGCCGGGAGGCAGCATGATGTCCCATCAGTGAATTCTATTAGCGCAAGCGGAGCCCCACGCGCTGGCTCGTGCATAATCTCCCTAACAGTGCCCTTGAGTGATGGGTCAGTCGTTCTGACTACCGGGAACCTAGTGGGTGCAATGCGCCTAAAGGTGTGGGCCCTGAAATTCGAACCGCCCCTACCTCGACGTTGTACCCGAATCTGCTTACCCATGGGCTATCATTTTCTTTGGTGTCAAGCTCGCGTGCGTGTTGCCGCGGTTGACAAACGGGCGATGGGCCTAACCTAACTTAAACCTTTTTGGTGCTTCAGTCCTAACGTTGCACGTTGATTATGGGCCTGTTGATCGAGTATCAGTGAATACTGGGTAGCAGTTGAAGCATACACTGGTGTCAGGGTTTAGGTTCTGCTTTACTTCGGTCAGTGATAGAAAGCTATCCAGAGTACAAACTTTACGCTATACCGTTCGAGGGAGCTGAGGATTTCTACCGCCACCTAGTGTTTCAGAAGGTGAGTCGTTGGGAGGTGCGCCGGGAGCCCTGATAGGTGTAGAAACGGACGGCTATTCGAATCGTCGTTTGGCCACACACGCTCGCATTAGTAATGCGCATGAGCCTAGATAATCTGGGCTCAGGTCTGGTTTCTTCGATCACCGGATCTCCAATACCAGCTCTCGTCATTGCCCATGCGTCAGTGCTCTTGGGAGCTTAATCGTGCTTCCGGAGTCGGTCGGGTTCCTACAAAAAGCGCCGTCGCAGAACCTTCCTTTCCGCTTCCATAATGGCCTCAAAGAGGCGGTCTGAAACCTTGGAGGTTCGCCTGAGCACCACCCTGGCCTCAGAGGGCCGAATTCTTCTACCAGCCATCACGAAAGCCGCAACTTTACCGTATTTCCGGAGAAGCAATGCACTGCCTCGGAGATCGTCGACAATTCTCTCTTCGTGTTGAGACAGTTTGCGTGATTTCTTAAGGCAGATCTTTTCAATGCTTTCTGGCAATTCGGCGGTGATCCCGAGACATGCCTTCTTGCATTTTGGGCAAGTGAAATCGTCAGGCACGTCCTTCAATCGTTGCATCTGTGCGTAGGCAAAACACTTCGGGCATGCTAATGTTCGAAATTCGTTAAGGATTCTCACTTTCGTTGACTCGATGAGGATCCGCTTCATCTTCTCAGGTGGGATTAGATCCGTCTTTCTGCTTATTCTTTCAATCCCGATCCTCGCGATTGGGCTCGCTTCGAGTGAATGCGGGGCAACTAGCAGTTCCACATTGTTCCCTATCTGCTGAAGAACTCTTACAGTGTTGGCGACATCTAGATCCTTCTCTAATGTTTCTTTGAAAGCTTCATCCATGATAACTGTTCCTTCGAAACTCTTCATTAGCTGGCGGAGGTTCACGCTTCCGGACTGCACCCATTTTGTTATTGCACCAAACCGTTTGGCGACGTGAATTAGGCGCCGTTTGAATAGACCCGTTTTCTTGGTCGATTCGAGAACTAAGTTATGGATCTCCATCTTTCCAAGCTGCCTAAGCGTATCTGCAACTTTCGCGGCCCCTGCCGACCCGGAAGTCTGTATCAATATTCGGTAAGGATCCTGCTGTACTCCTATGGTGACACCGATCTCTTCCGACAGTATATGCCCTACTAGCCGTGCGAGTGTTCTGTTGACTAGCAGCCCGAAGTGTGCGTGTATGATGACAAAGTCGTCCCAGTCCTCGACTATGACGCGCCTATCAGTTGGGACTTTGATTCCCAGCGATATCTGTTCGAGGGTTTCGTTCAGTGATCGACGCATCGTTTCAGCGTCGACTGGATAATCCCCGCATAGTTCTTCGATTAGTTCGCGGTCCTCTCCGCTATCTCGAATTGATTCTTCCGCCCGTCGTCTTATTGACCCGACTTCCTGACCAATTTCATAGGGGACGGGAATTTCTTCGCCTATCCAGCTTGGAATCGAGCCCGTCGGATCCCGTATTTGTTTCACGTAGATTTTGTCTCCTCTAATGCTTGTCATTTTCCAGGGACTTCCGCGGACGATGAATTTTCGCCCAGGTTCACCGTACTCTGCCACGAAAGCTTCGTCGAGAACGCCGACCGCTTGATCGTCGGATTCGTCTATGATGAGGTACTGTTTTTCGTCCGGAATCATCGAGAGCTTGCCAAAGTAGTAGGTGTAGAGGGAGTTGATTCTCCTCGGTCGGAGCATCACCTTATCCAATTCGGAGTACCAAGCTAGACGTGGAAAACGGGAGTGCATGTAGTTAATGACTCCAAGCAATTCCTGCTCTGTTAGATCTTTGTACGGGTAGGCTTTGGTGACGAGCTCCATGATCTCATTAAGGTACCATCTACCCTTCTGGATCAGTAACCCCACTAATTGATGGGCAAGGACGTCGAGGGGCTTGTCTGGGATGGAGACGGCCTCCAGTTCTTCTTCGAGCGCACGTCTGGCTATGACCATGGATTCGAGGGTGTCGTCGGAATCGAGTGCAACGATGACTCCGTCAGCTACTCTGCCGATGCTGTGTCCGCTTCTTCCCACCCTTTGAATTAATCGAGTCACCTGTCGCGGGCTCATGTACTGAATTACAAAGTCTACGCGCCCAACGTCAATTCCAAGCTCTAGGGATGAAGTAGCTACGAGTCCTCGAAGCTGGCCACCCTTCAGCCCGCGCTCCGCGCTAATCCTAGACGGTTTTGCTAGGGATCCGTGGTGGATTGATACAGGGAAGTCTACGTCCCAGACTTTCAATCGACTCGCAAGAATTTCGGCAATCGAACGTGTATTCGTGAATAATATAACAGATCGATGATCTTCAATCATTTTACGCATAATGCTTAGACGCGCCGCGACTTCCGGGTGTGTAAATAGCCTCGAGGCCAGGGCAGTATCCTTCGCTGTGGGTTTCGGGCAGATTACGTTTAAGCGAATTTCACGTCCGACAGGAACCTGAATAATCGTCGCTTCCCTGCCATTTCCAACTAAGAATTTCGCAACTTTTTCTGGTGTGCCAATGGTTGCAGAGAGGCCGATCATTTGAAAGTCATGGGTAGCGGTCCCTCTCAGCCGCTCGATCGCTATTGTAAGTTGACTTCCCCGTTTGTCTTCGGCCAATTCATGGACTTCATCGATGATAACGTATCTCACAGCTTGGAGGTGACGCTT
>JBEKPE010000118.1:0-6928 GCA_049521055.1 Bathyarchaeia archaeon | reverse complement strand
CCGCGTCAGCGTACCCGCGCCCTCGTCTTGGTCCTATAGCAACAAGTACATCGAAGAACAGCAACGCGGGAGCTGCAGGTCTTCCTTGTCTGAATATTTCACGGATCGCCTTCTCAGATTCTCCAACCCATTTTGAGAATATTTCCGGTCCTTTTATTGAAATGAAGTTGGCTTCGCTCTCGGTGGCTACTGCTCTGGCAAGGAGTGTCTTTCCGCATCCGGGTGGTCCGTATAGGAGTACTCCTCGGGGTGGTTTGATGCCCATCTTCGTGAAGACTTCTGGTTTCTTGAGGGGCCATTCTACTGACTCCATCAGTTCCTGTTTTACCTGTTTCAGTCCGCCGACTTCATTCCAATGGACTTGTGGAACTTCCACGTAGACTTCGCGCATTGCGGTCGGAGTGATTTCACGGTAGGCAGAGAGGAAGTCATCCATCTTGACGACCATCTTCTCTAGCATTTCAGGCGGGATTCTTTCTTCCTCTAGGTTGATTTCAGGGATGTACCTTCTCAGTGCTTTCATAGCCGCTTCTCGGCAAAGGGAGGCGGTGTCTGCTCCGGTGTAACCGTGAGTTATCTCGGACAATCGTTTCAGATCCATGTCCTCGGCGAGCGGCATGTTTCTGGTGTGGATCTGTAGGACTTCGAATCGTCCTGCTTTGTCTGGGACTCCGATCTCTACTTCTCTGTCAAACCTTCCAGGCCTTCGAAGAGCCGGGTCGATTGCGTTCGGTCTGTTTGTTGCTCCGATTACTATGATGTTTCCTCGCGAACCCATTCCGTCCATGAGCGAGAGCAGTTGAGCCACGACTCGGCGTTCGACTTCTCCGGTGACCTCTTCGCGTTTGGGCGCGATGGCGTCCATTTCGTCGATGAAGATGATGCTCGGAGAGGTTTCTTGGGCTTTTTGAAATATCTCGCGCAGCCTAGCCTCTGATTCGCCGTAGAATTTGGACATTATCTCCGGTCCGGAGATCACGTAAAAGTTTGCGTCAGATTCATTTGCGACGGCTTTAGCGAGGAGAGTCTTTCCACAACCCGGGGGTCCGTAGAGGAATACTCCTCTGGGGGGTTCGATGCCTAACCTTTGAAAGAGTTCGGGGTGCCTTAATGGCAACTCAACCATTTCACGGATGCGTTGAATCTCCTGGTGGAGTCCTCCAATATCCTCGTAAGTTACGATTGGGATGCCTTTCTTTTCGGGGGTCGGTTCGCTAAGGACTTGTACGTGTGCCGTTTCGTTTATTTTGACGGGGCCATGCGGTCGGGTTCGCGTAACGATTAATGGGACGGCGCTTCCAAAAATTGAGAGTAATGTCATGTCTCCTTCGATGAAAGGCATGTCCATGAATCTTCGCTTAACGAAGCTTACAAACTCCTCATCCACACTGAGCCGCACGTCTGTGGGCGCGAAAACTATCGCTTGAGCGTCCTTTACTTCCGCTTTCCTTACACTCACGTACTCGTTTAGGGCGACTCCCGCGTTTCTACGGATGAGCCCGTCCATTCTTATGATTTCCTGGCCTTGGTCTTCGGCGTATGCTGGCCAAGCTACGGCAACTGTCATCTTCTTGCCGTGTATCTCGACGAAGTCACCTGCCGTTATTCCAAGCTTCTGCATCGTATCGTTGTCTATTCTGACCTTTCCATGTCCAACGTCTCGTTGCCTAGCATCTGCAACTCTAAGGGAAGATTCGCGACTACTCATGGTCAATCTTTCTCGAATGGTGATTTCGTATTGAGATGTTTTGACCGTCAATCGTGCTATTAAAGTTCCTTTCGGGTTCCGTGCACTCAGTTCTCACGCGATCAAGGTCCCGAACGCTGCTGTCAGCTACCGCCATGCCTATGTCCGCTCGAGTTTTGTTACTGTAGGTAACATGACCGGATATAAATGTTACCGAACGTAACTAAACTCGGCCAACCCTCAAAACCTCGATCTGACTTACCTGATCGACGCCGCGAATAGCTTCCTCAACGCTGTCCATCTGGCCGGCTGCGTCTTCCGGCAGAACAACATGCGCTATGAGCGCAACCAGGCCAAACGCCACTGGTTCTTCGTCAAATCGCTGCACCGTAGAACCGGCCGGAAGAGAAGATTGTATCCTAGATTTCAGGGCGTTCAGGTCTATGTTCGCGTCGCTCGGGAATATTTTGATCGACGCTAGGACTCTCGCCAAAATCGGTCAACCCGTCTAGGTTTCTCAAGGCCCCGTGTAGCCACACTTCAAGCATCGATATGGCCGGCCGAACATTCTACACTTCTCACAGCGCCAAATCGTTACTTCCCCGCAGCTTGGGCAAGGGAATTTCACTGCTCCCTCTCCGGGGAGAATCGTTCGCGCGCACCAAGTACAAGTAGGCATACGGATGACTTTCTCGGTTGTCGTTGTACTCATCGTATGCTCCTCGCGAGTTCTCACAGCCACGACACTGGAGGTTATAAATTGATTGTTAGTCATAGGGGCAACGGTTTACGCAGATCAGCACGACCGGCAAATTCAAACAGTGGATTGCAAACCTTCCTCGAACTGCCCGCTCGAGTGGTGGGGAAGTAGCTTTGGTTAAGATAGACTCTATTTGTGATCTAGACAGATTCAGACGATTCATGATAATGAGTACCTGCCAATCCTATATCCCACCCGAACTCGATGAAGATGAGACTATCTACCCTGAAAGGTCCTCGGACAACGGCACAATGTACGTTGAGGCTGAGGATAAGGAGACTGTCCACCAAGCACGTGACCTTAGGTTCGCCAGGGTTTCAAATGTTCTTGGAATAATATACAACTCGAAAAGTGGTCGGACTCAACTGAAGTGGCGTCACCTGAAAGGTAGGGTAGGGAGACTAAGCGGCGAAGCTAGTCCAAACACACTGGTCAATTTGTTCGCCTCACAAGCGCTGCCTGAATCCTACGCCATCGCCGGCCGCGAACCTGTATCTGAGGTTAGGCAACAGGATGAGCAACCACCTGATTCGATAAATGAGGCCTTCGCCGACACCTAGTATTATGCCACACCGCTGTTCCACATCATTCAGAAATTCTCCGGGGTTTGCGCCGTCAGAGTCTAAAGTTGTAATCTAGCTCAAACGGGGTATATTCGATCGGCGTCGATCGCAATATGCGCCTTGAATCGGAAGCCCGAAAGGAAGGCTTGTTGGAGCAGCGCTACACGCACGGCAAGTGGAGAATAATAAAAATCTACGTAAAAGGCGAGCTTCGCGAGATAATCGTGAACCACAGGGAAGAGTACTCAATTAACTAAAGACGTGTGGCAGTTAGGTGCATACGTCAGACAAGTTTTGTAATGACGGGCAACAACCTGAACTCGGAGTCGCGAGCGAGTTTGGGCGTTGACCTTGCTGATATCATACCAGAGCAGGTAATCACTCTCGACAGCCTGTCGAATAGAACTTTGGCGGTAGACGCTTACAACGCGCTGTATCAGTTCCTAGCGATAATTAGACAACCAGACGGAACGCCACTCAAGGACAGGCACGGGAGAATAACGAGTCATCTGAGCGGCCTGCTGTATAGAACAGCAAACCTTGCGGAGAAGGGGGTCAGACTTGCGTTCGTTTTCGACGGCAAACCGCCTGAAATGAAGGAAGTGGAAATTCGTAGGCGACGCAGAGTCAAGGAAGAGGCGAAGACTCACTACGAAACAGTTCTCAAGGAGGGAAAGCTTGAGGAAGCTCGCACATACGCGCAAGCAACTTCATCGTTGAAGGATTTAATGGTGGAAGATGCCAAGAAGCTTCTCGATGCTCTCGGCGTTGCATGGGTCCAAGCACCATCGGAGGGCGAAGCTCAGGCCGCTTTCATAGCGGCACGCGGGGAAGTTTGGGGTGTGGCTTCTCAAGACCATGACTCATTACTGTTCGGCGCACCAAGGATGGTGAAGAACCTGGCAATCACCGGGCGCAGGAAACTACCCCGACGAGACGCGTACGTAGAGGTTGAGCCAAAGGTCATCGAATTGGTCCGAGTTCTTGATTCATTGTCATTGACTAGGGAGCAGTTAATTGATGTGGGGATACTGATCGGGACGGATTTCAACCCGGATGGTGTTAAAGGAATAGGCCCAAAGACTGCTGTAAAACTGATCCGTGAACACGATAACATTGAGAACCTGAAGGCCAGCGATCCTAAGATAGCGATTCCGACCGACACTGATAGCATCAGAAAGATCTTCCTTGACCCACCGGTGACACCCAGCTATTCACTCAAATGGTCTTCACCAGATGAACAGAAAGTGGTTGACTTTCTGTGCGGAGAACGTGACTTTTCGGAAGACCGTGTGCGCAAGGCCGTTTCAAAGATGCTCGTTTCCAAACCATCATCTGCCAAGAGGAGTACGCTCGAATCCTACTTCTAACCTAGGGGTCCCTTTTTCATTTGGTGCGTTAGGTCAGTTACGGGTTGGTGGATCGAGGCTTTGAGTTTGTGCGTTGACTAGTGCCATCCGCGTTTTCCTCTCATGGGCACGAAAGCCACACCTCCGAGATTCTCATGCGACAAGCCTCCGTCAATTTTCTTTCTGACTCGGAAGAGTTCTTGGTAGAAATGGGCTCCGCCGATGGGAATGATCAGGTTACCACCCGGGTTGAGTTGGCGTGTTAATTCGTTTGGAATCTCCGGAGCGGCACTTGTAACTATAATCAAATCGAATGTTCCTTTTACGTCATTAAGGCCCTCGGATGCGTCTGCCGCCACGAAGGTGACTCTTTCAGAATATCCCAAGCGTTCTATGTTCATTCTGCCAAACGCAGCCAATTGCTCTATTATCTCAGCCGACCAGACGTGTCCCCAGGCCTTCTTTGTTTGCTCTAGCGGTGCAACAACTTCCGCATATACGCAGCTCATGTAGCCACAGCCTCCTCCAACTTCGAGTACTCGCTGGCCCAGTTTCATTTCACCGTACTCGCAGAACAGAGCCGTCATGTGGAGCGCGCTTGTGGTCTGTCCATAACCAATCGGTATCGGTGAGTCGATGTAAGCGTATGACCTGGCTTCCTGAGGTAGGAATTCTTCGCGGGGTACTTTCTCCATCGCCCTAATTATGTTTGGATCTTTGAGCAGCCCTTCATTCTTGAGTTCTGCGATAGCTTGCCTTCTTAATTCTGCGAAGTTCCTCAATTTCCTCTGAACCCTACGCTGGGGACGGGCCAATAAACGTTCAAAAGCCCATTTCGAACCAGAGGATGCTGATCATCCGATTGCAATTCGTCGAAGAACTCTTCGCCCAAGGTCACCCGAATGTATTAGGAACGCATAGAATGACCTTTGAGATTACGCGAGATGTTGAGTTATCGAGACGCGGGAACTGTGTTATCGCGGTAAACGCTACCAAAGGGCCGCGAGAAATGTCCGTTGACTTCAAGAAAGCGTGTATGCGACAAGGGTCTAGAATCACTATGAACCTTGAGGTTTCAGGCTTGTCTGAGACCATTCGAGGAGAAGGAAGTCCGGACCTTAACTTCACACACCAAACCGAAATGGTCGGGAGGAAGTCCTCGTACCCCTCCGATAGAACGATAATGATAAGAGTCGACAAAGCCGCGTGCGACCTTGATAGGCGACTAATAGACGCCTTGAAATCTCCAAACGCCAGACTAACTGTCCACCTCATCGCTGAGGTCTAATTTCTAAACAACGGCAGCATCTATCGCGAACTGGACTCTTCCTGGAGCAATCTCCCTGATCTGCTTACAAAAATCAAAAGATTTCAGATCTCTGTTCTCGGCTGCGACAGTAGATTTGAATGAATCTTTGATCGAGTCAACGCTCGTATCTCTCTGAGCAAACTGGTAGAAATGAATGAGCCCGCCATCCTTTCTCAAGATTCGAAGCGCGGCATCGATGTAATTCGATGCCTCAGAAGGCAGGTTCATGATGACCCTGTCAGCGATCCCGTGCACCTTGACTTCTGAAAAATGTCTTGCGTCTCCTAGCAGCGGTGTTACACGGTCAGCGACGCCATTGGCGAAAATATTCTCCTTGAGATATCTGATTGCTGAAGGGTTAATGTCAATTGAGTGCACTCTCGAGCTCGGGTGCAGTTTCGCAATTAGAACTGAGTAGGGACCGACCCCCGCGAACATGTCCACGACAACTTCACCTTCCTTGATCTGCTCCGCAACCCGAAGTCTTTCGTGAGAGAGTCTCGGGTTGAAATACACCGAAGACGCGTCGAGATGGTAACTACATGAGAACTCTCGATGAATCGTTTCCATACCGCCAGACCCTACCAACGTCTGCAAACCGCGTGTGCGAAATTTCCCTGCCACTTCCCCAGATTTTCGGGCAACTAATCGAACGTGCGGACTGACCTGAAGGATCCCATTACCGATTTCCGTCGCATAAGCTCCTAACTCGGGAGGTAGATCGATAATGGCTATATCACCGATAACGTCGAAAGAACGCGGTAGAATAGAAATTATGTGACTCGGAATTTGGCCAGCTACTGCTTCCTGAAGACTCTTAGGCCGAGAAACTTTGCGTTCAAACGGCACTTGCTGGATTTGAAAAGTACCTAGCTCTCTTCTCAAAATGTCATTTTGTGGTTCTGTTGGTTTGTGAGCTAGAGGTATCATGATCATTGACTGATCTTTCCGAAGCTCATATCCGTCGAGGCTGAGTCCCATGCTCCTCAAGACGGTGAGGGCCTTCTGGGCTTTTTGCATGGGCAAGATGAGTCCATGGAGTGCTTTCAATCTCTCATCCATCCCTCCTCGAGGTGCATTTGGCGTCAAATGGCTGAAACAATCCTAAATACTCAAATGACGTTCTAATCAAAAGTCCGGATGGGATTTTAGGTTTGGTGCAGTGGAAGCGAAGGGAAGAAGTGGTTGGCAAAGAGGTAATCGACGCCGATGCCAAGAAATTAGGTGTGACCAAGGATCTCGCTTGGTCCGACGACGGGA
>JBEKPE010000117.1:0-6984 GCA_049521055.1 Bathyarchaeia archaeon | reverse complement strand
GTGGCCACGGACACGCTTTAGCCAAAGATGTTCCGTCGAACCTATGCATGGCGGAACTTTTTGGAAAATCAACGGGTAACTGCAAAGGGTTAGGCGGATCGATGCACGTTGCCATCTACCCCAAAACGGGATCCATTTACGCCACGGCCATAGTTGGTAGCGGCATACCAATAACTGCAGGAGTTGGGCTGGGCCTAAAGCAAAGGAAGACGAAGCAGATTGCGGCCACGTTCTTCGGCGACGGTGCCTGCAATACTGGCGCGTTCCATGAGGGTGTAAACCTCATCGCCCTTTGGAAGCTACCGGTTCTACTATTCTGCGAGAACAATCAGTACGGAATGTCTACCAACGTCAAGATGGCCGTTTCAAGCCCCAGTATCGCCGAGAGAGCCCGTTCGTACGGAATGGAAACGATCGTTGTCAACGGAAACGATGTTGTAGCGGTATACGCCGCGACCAAGTCTGCGGCCGAAAAAGCCCGCAGAGACTCCACTCCCACATTCCTTGAATGCCTAACTTACAAGATGAAAGGACACGGAGTCTATGACAAGGGAGAATACCGCCCCAAGGAAGAAGTCGCCAAATGGCTCGAACGCGATCCCATTCTTACATTCAAGAAGCGCGTTCTAGACCAGAAAATAATGACAAAGGCAGAAGTTGAACAAGCCGACGCGGCAACACAACAAGAAATCGAGGACTCCGTTAAATTCGCGATGCAAGGTTCACCGTTACCATTCAGCGAGATCGGAAACTACGTTTACGCAAAGTGATGCCAATGAAGGAACTCACATACGCAGATGCACTCCGTGAAGCGCTCCGCGAAGAAATGATCCGAGATCCGAACGTGATACTCCTAGGGGAAGAAATCGGCGTATTCAACGGGGTCTACAAGGTCACGAGAGGTTTGCTCGACGAATTCGGCCCCGAACGTGTTAGAGACACACCAATCTCCGAAGCCGCTATCGCTGGGGCGGCAGTAGGTTTGGCCTTGGCCGGCATGAGACCCGTAGCGGAGATCATGTACATGGACTTCCTCCCCATTTGCATGGATCAGTTGTCTACTCAAGCCGCAAAAATGCGTTTCATGAGCGGAGGCCAACTCCAAGTACCTATGGTCCTGAGAACCCAATACAGCCTCGGCCGACAACATGGATCTCAGCACTCACAATTCACCCCCGCCTGGTTCTTGCAGGCTCCTGGGTTGAAAGTAGCCTTGCCCGCGGATCCAAGCGACGCTAAAGGTCTGCTGAAGTCAGCAATCCGAGATCCCAACCCAGTCCTCTTCGTAGAGAGTGGGCTACTCTACCGAACCAAAGGACCAGTCCCCGAGGAGGAATACCTAACCCCTCTCGGAAAAGCAGTCGTGAAGAAGAAGGGAGACGACATCACAATCGTGGGAGTTTCAAGAATGGTCAATGAATCCCTAGCAGCCGCTAAGAAACTGGAGGATAAAGGCGTCTCAGCCGAAGTCATAGACGTGAGAACAATCCAGCCGCTCGACCTTGAAACAATCGTTGAGTCAGTTAAGCGAACTTCCAGGCTAGTTATCGCATCTGATGATGTGAAGAGAGGTGGCGTCGGCGCAGAAATCTCGGCTTCAATCACCGAGTCCGCCTTCGACTACTTAGACGCACCAATTACGCGAGTCGCGTGCCCAGACATGCCCATCCCGTTCTCCCCACCCCTCGAGCAACAGTATATGCCAAACGCTGAAAGTGTCATCCAAGCCGTCCAAACCATACTGGGCAAGTGATTCGTCTTGACCCAAGTTGTGATGCCGCGCCTCGACCCTGGGATGCAATCCGGCAAAATCGTTGAATGGCTGAAGAAGGAGGGCGAGTTGGTTCGAAAAGGAGAGCCCATACTAGTAGTAGAAGGAGAGAAGACCACATTCGAAGTTGAAGCTCCAGATAGCGGCCCTTTGACCAAGATCTTAGCAACCGTCGGGACCGACATTCAAGTAGCCGAGCCAATTGCAATCATCGGAGAACCTGACTCCTCAACACCCCAACCAGTGTCAACCGAGAAAACCGAGCAGGACAGACCACAGCCACCTTCGCCCACGCCAACGTACGGAACGCCCTCAGACCGGGTAATTGCGTCTCCAGCAGCGAGGCGTTTAGCCCAAGAATACGGCCTCAACCTAGCCTCTCTAAAGGGAACAGGACCCGGTGGCCGAATAACCCGAGAAGATATCCTCGCCGCAAAACAGACCACACAATCATCGCAGCCTGCGCAATCCATCTCCACAGTTTCCCAACCAACGGTCCTGAAGAAGACGAAACTTGCCGGGGTCAGAAAGGTCGTAGCTGAACGGCTCTCGTTCAGTGCAAGAACCGTCGTCCCGGTTACGATCACTGTCGAAGCGGACGCCACGAAGCTAATGGCGATGAAAGAGCAGAGCCACGTTGGGTTCACAGCGTTCGGAGTAAAGGCGGCTGCAAAAGCATTGGGTGATCACAATGATGTTAACGCAACAATAGAAGGCGACGAAGTTACAAATTACTCGGACGTCAACGTCGCGGTAGCGATACACACCGAACAGGGTTTAGTCGCGCCGGTCGTTCGAAATGCTAACAAACTGTCTCTGAGGGAGATCGGCTCAACGATTGAAGAGCTCGCTAAGAAAGCCGCTGAGAATCGGCTAACAATTGAGAACTTGACTGGCGGCACGTTCACGGTAACCAACCTCGGTGCATTCGATGTCGAATCATTCGCACCCGTCATAAACCCCCCCCAATGTGCAATTCTCGGGCTCGGCCGAATAGCCTACAAACCATTCGCCAATGGAAGTCAGGTATCCGCGAGACCATCGACACTGCTGACACTAGTTTTCGATCATCGGATTATCGACGGTGTTCCAGCCGCCAAATTCCTCAGGGACGTGAAACGTAACCTTGAGGAGCCAGAAGGGCTACTCTAACCCGATCCAGCGCGGGACGGATTCTAGAGATTCTAGCAGCCTACTTTGTGGGTGGGCGTAGAGCAATCTTCAACGCCTTTCCGCTTCCCATCAGCTGAAGAGCTTCCTCAGCTCGTTCTAGTGGCATCTCGTGGGAGATTAGTGGCTTGATTGACACACTCCTCGAGACTATCAGTCGAAACGCGCGTTCAACTGAGGAGGGTGTATGGTGGAAGGCGCCTTGAATGTGTAATTCCCCATAGTGAATCCTCTCGGCTTCGAACGAAGTGGTCGTTCCGGATGGGCATCCCCCGAAAAGTAGGACAGTCCCGCCCTTTCTAGCTAGACTCGGAGCTGCGTCCCAAGTTTCACGTCGGCCAACTGCTTCTACAACCATGTCCGCCCCCCTACCCTCTGTAAGTTCGCGGACCCTAGAAACAAGATTCTCCTTTGACGAGTTTATCGTCACGTCCACTCCAACTCGCTCAGCCTCCTTCAACCGATCTGACACGACATCACACAATGCCACCTGACGCGCACCATTGAGCCGCGCGAGCTGGGCATGCAGGAGGCCGATTGGTCCACCGCCGATGATTACGGCTGTTCCTCCAGTAGGAAACCCCTTACTCAGATCCCAGCCATGAACAACGCACGCCAGCGGCTCTAGGCTCGCCACACTCTCAAGTGGCACACCATCCGGCACCTGAAACGTATTCTGCCGAACTATTCTCTCAGGAACCCTAACATACTCAGCGTATGTCCCCGGCCAGGTGAACCCAATTATACTCTCATCCAAATGCTCGCACAAGTTCGGTTGGTGCAAGAGGCAGTAGAAGCATTGATTGCAAGGCGCTGAGTTTGCTGCCACAACTTTCATTCCAACGCTAAAGTTTGCGACGCCTTTGCCGATGCTAGACACGGTTCCAGCGAATTCATGCCCTATTATTTGAGGTGGTTTGGCGAGCGGATGCCCGCGTTTGTACATCTTAACGTCCGTACCGCACGTCAAGGTGACGGCGCTTTTCACAATCAACTCTCCCGGTTCAGGTTCGGGGACAGAGACTTGTTCCGCTTTGAGATTGCCGGGTTCGTAGAATCTAACTGCGAGCATAGTGTTCGGCATGAATTGACCCCTAACGCACACTGGTTAGTCCATATTTAGCTCCGCTGTACTCAAGTGAGCTTCGGAGTTTCTCATTCGTTTTTCACCATTATCTTAACCGCATCTCCAGCTTTCTCCGCGAGCCCAAGCGCGTCCATTGCTCGAGGGAGAGGGAACCTGTCCGTAATAATCGCGGATGGTTTAACACGCTTGCTCTCGATCAGTTGCAACGCCATTCGCATTTCAGTTTCCGATGTTGAGTAACTCGACTGAAAGCGCACCTCTCGGAGAAACATCTTGCTCATATCTAGTGACATCAGTGCGCCGCGTGTCGGTGCACCAAACAAAAGAACCGTGCCTCCCTTGCGAACTGTGGCAAAAGCTGATTCTAGGGCTTTCAAGTTGGCGGTTGCAACAATCGCGTAATCAACCCCGAGACCTCCAGTCAACAGAGATATCGTCTTAGGCACGTCGTCGGTTGTAGGATCAAATGCTACATCCGCGCCCAGCTTTGTAGCGAAATGTCTACGCTGCTTAACCACATCGATGGCATATACATGGCCAGCTCCGAAACATTTCAAGAGCTGTATATGCGTCAGCCCAACTGGACCTACACCATAAACCGCTACGCTATTCCCAGCCGAAACGCCAGCCTTGCGGAGTGCTCTGATGCAGCAGGCTGTGGGTTCTGCCTGTGAGCCTTCTTCGAAACTCACAGAGTCAGGCAACTTGTACACGGTTCCGCCTTTCACAAGCGTCTTTGGAACTCTGAAATATTCCGCGAACCCGCAGGGGTCAAGGTTGCTTTTCGGATATTTCTCGCAAAGCGTTTCGAGGCCGTTCTTACAAAAGTAACAATGGCGGCACGAAACATGATGGTGCACGACGACTCGGTCACCAACTGCGTAATTTCGGATCTGTGCTCCGGCCTGTTCAACTACTCCAGCCACCTCGTGTCCAAGAATCGGTGGCGTAATATGTTGTCCATGAACCTTCTCGACATCAGTTCCGCAGATCCCACACGCCCGCATTTCCACGAGAATCTCGTCGGGACTAATCTCAGGTGTAGGGAGGTTCTGAATCTGAACCGTTCCTTTCTCTTGGATGATTACGGCTTTCACTGTTCAACCCAACCAAACATGTTCAAGACTCTAGAGCTGAGTCTTATGAAGGAAGGACATATTTCAGAGACTCGAAGATTAACGATTACTGGCACCGAGGCGAGCAGTCTAGGTAGTTCCACAAGCTTCAAGGGTTAGAGGGGCAGGTTGCCGAACACGTTGTCTCGGGCTCGTGGTCCAGCCTGGTTAAGACGTCGCCCTCACATCTCCTGAGTGAGACCGGCGAAGATCCCCGGTTCAAATCCGGGCGGGCCCACCACACCAACAATTCAAGTGTCTTAGCCTGCCATTTCGCATTCAATTGCACACTTCGGGTAGTCTCTAAATATGAGTTCCAAGAAACCCTACGATTAGTCAATCGAGGTAAAGATGTTGAAGTCTAGCATGAAGATGTTGGTCTACGCGGTTGTCGCTGGCGTCGTAATAACTCTGTTAACTGGTCTAATTGGTAACACCCCCGAGATAGGGGGCCAGCCGTTGATGGGGGCGGTTTACTTTGGGTATCCTTTCGCCTGGTTGGAGATGATGGTGGTGGCGCCTCAATACTTCCCGTGGGTCGTCCGTCCCTTGCGATTAATCCTGGATGTAGTTGTCTGGACGGTTGTAGTCTGGGTTATCCTCTTCGTCGTCTCGAAGGTCAAGAAGAAGTAACCGCCTACTCTGGTTCGTTGCGGTTCAGCTTAGCTTTAGCTCTGCAATCGTGTTCTCCTGTTCTCTTCGAGTGGAGAAGCCAAGTTTTTCGCAGAGCCGTATCATACCTAAGTTCTCCGCCATGACCGTTCCGTAAATAGTCTCAATGCCCTTTTCCTTACCGAAATCAATCAGCATATCGACCAGCTTGATTCCTAGGCCTTTTCTTTGATGTTTGTCAGCAACTACGACCGCAAATTCTCCACGTTTCTTGTTGGGTTCAAGAATTAGCCGACTGACTCCGATCTCCAACATTCGGCCTCCTTCTCGGGTTTCGGCGATGATCGCCATCTCCCTGTCATAATCGATGTTGCAGAAACGGACCAGGGCATCATGTGGGAGGTCCTTGATTATTTGGAAGAACCTGAATCGGCTCGTTTCCGTCGACAAGCCTCTTATGAACTCCAGCTCTATAGGTTCGTCTTCCGGTTTTATGGGCCTCAAGGTTACCTCGGTGCCGTCCTTCAATCTCCATGGGATAACATACTTTGATGGGTAGGGAGTGATTACTAGGTGTGGGTAGGTTTCGGCGCGGTGGAGAGCGCTGGGGTCGATTATCATCCTTGCGTCGAGAGCGGTGAACTTACCGTTCTTAGCTATGAGTGGATTGATGTCCATTTCAGCGATTTCAGGAAAGTCCACGATCAGGTTGGAGAACCGCACCATGATCTCTTCGAGCGGCTGTAGGTCGACGGGTTTCTTGTTCCGAAGGCCTTTGGTAAGTGCTCTGTAGATTTTTGTCTCCTCCATGACTCGATGGGCCAGAATCTGATTCAGAGGCGCAAGTCCGATCGACACATCGTTTATGAGTTCGACTGCGGTTCCGCCCATTCCGAATAGAATAACTGATCCAAAGTCCCTGTCCTTTTTCGCGCCTAGGATAAGTTCATAGTCTATCTCAGACGCCATTTCTTGCACGTAGACGCCGTCGATTCTAGCTTCAGGTTTCGCTTTATGCGCCCTGTCGATAATTGCCTTGTACGCGTCCTTGACAGCTTGGGCTGAGCTAAGACCGGTGACGACACCGCCGATGTCTGTTTTGTGAAGAATGTCTTCGGAGGAGATCTTCAACGCTACCGGATAACCGATATCTAAGGCAATCATTGCCGCCTGGTCCGCGCTTTTGCTCAAGGATCCCTTTGCCCGTGGGATCGCGTAGGCATCGAGGA
>JBEKPE010000116.1:0-7026 GCA_049521055.1 Bathyarchaeia archaeon | reverse complement strand
CCCCAGGCGACGTAGCTCGTAGAGATGTCAAGCAGAATAGGATGAGGTCCATCACAAGGAATCGCGACGGCAAACGGATTTGACCCAAGAGCCGGTTCCCTTCCCCCATAGGGGGCGAGAATCACGTCAGTGTGCGTGAAGGAAAACCCAATCATACCTTCCTGAGCTGCCATCAACGCGTAATATCCTGCGATGCCGAAGTGGCTGCTGTGCCTGACTCCGACGAAGCTTGGACCTTGCTTGCCGAGTTCAATCGCCTTCTTCATTGCGAAATGTGATACGACGTGTCCCAGGCCGTTGTCGCCGTCGACTAGGGCTGTGCCGTTTCCTTGTGTCACTACTTGCACCTGCGGATGTGGTTTTATTGATCCCTGAAGAATTCTGCTGACGTAATGTGGGAGCCTCACGAGACCATGAGAAGAAACACCAAACCGTTCAGCCTGCATGATAACCTCGCTTGTGACCTCAGCGTCAGCGGTCGGAACGTTGACGTTAACTAGAATCTCACGGCAAAAATCTGTAAGTGCTCTAACCGAAACCCTCGCCGTCAAATAACATACCTCCGAGTTGCTCCGCTAAGAACGACGAGGCACTTCTGAACTTCGCGGTCGGAGTTTACTCGGGCGGAATCTCTCTGAATCTTAATGACAGGTCGATTCCTTTGCTCTTCTGGTATAGTGCGGACACTTCGTAGATCGCCAGGCCTACTATGAACACACCCAGCATCCCTGCTAGGTAGAGGGGGTTTACCGGTGCATATGTGAATATTGGACTTGCAGCGATGCACGCTACGAAGATGCCTGTCAAGAGGGTAATAACACCAAGAATTGCTACAACTGGAATCCCAGCGAGTTTACGCCGAACATTCGCAGGGGCGCTTTCAAAGAGTGCCTTATGTTTGTAGGGGAAAAGAATTCCAGCTACGCCAGCGATTGCGAAAGCCAGGTATAGACCTGAAGTTGCATAGGCGTTAAACGTGAGAACGTTCGCGGCGAATATCGAAAGCAGCACGTAGATTAGGCCCACAACGGCAACCAAAGCAAGAGCATAGTTGGGAGAACCCCTGCTCTCATCAACTTTGGCTAGCCTAGCCGGAGTTACCCCATCAAAGCTCCACGCGAAAACTATCCTCACCGCCATTATGACAATTGTCTCGAGAGACCCCACAACTGTAGCAATTATCGCCAAGGGGACGAGCACAGCCACGATCCAGTTAGGGCTCGCAAAAATGACTAGGAAACTATAGACCGGTGCCGAGGGCAACGTGTAAGCTGGGTTACCTGACAACGCAAGCTGAGATACTGCACTGAAAAATGAACCTCCCATGACGAGGTAGGGAGCCCCATACATGACCAATGCGATAGCTGCAAATACGAATGTTCCGCCGATTATCCCGATGAACTGAGATCTTGAAGCCTGCTTGACTTCTCCACCGACATAGACTGAAGTGAAATATCCCAGATAATTCACGAACATCCAGAACGATCCTATGATCGTACCCGAGATCGTAAATCCTGTGATCAGCCCGGCCTTATTGGCGGCGTCAAGTAAGTTGTTGTAGTTGGCGCCTGATAACTGGTTGAAATTATTTATGAACGTCGCGGGTGATGACGTGGCTAAAGCGACCAAAAAGACTACTACACCGAGCACCATAAGGACGAAAGTTGCCCACTGAAGTTTAAATGAACTCTTCAAACCAAAGACCGCAGTTCCAATTAGCACAACGAGAATCAACAAGCTCCCTATCAGAATGGAGTTCTGGCTTGCCACAGCGCTAGCCAGAGCCGCATATGCTGTGTTACCGGTAATGATGCTCAGATTTGTGAACATCGTTCCGAGTCCGAAAGTCATCGCGAAACCCGAGACTGGGCCAATGAAGCCCAGATAGAAGACGAAGATAGCGAAGCTTTCCATAAAACCGACAGCAGGGTGCACAAGTCTGCTAACCCAAACGTAATCGCCACCGCTACGCGGCATGGCGACTGATAGATAGTAGTACAGGAGAGCGATGAAGAAGTTAGGGACAAGTCCAACTAATACGGCAAGAGGCAAGTTTACTCCCGCATAGACTGAAGCGCCGAAGAAACTGTAGAGGAGCGGCCAACCCAACCCCATGTTGAGCAGGTTGAACATGATTACGTCCGAGGCGGATAACTGGCGAACAAGTCCCGTTGCGTCTCTTAAGAAGACCCTCTGTGTTTTTGCCATTTGAGAACTCGTGTAGTAGTCCTACGCGCAAGCTCAACGTAAAGCTGTATTTATGTTCCCTCGGTGAGTTCCTAGCCTGATACTGACTGTTCACTGATCAGCGTGTTGCGACAATATCTCCAAACTCGATGAGGCCTTATGTGCTGTCGTGGAATTATGAATTCAAGTTATTTTCAAGAGCGCTTTAACTGATTGGTCGAACTAGATGGGAAGGAGAGGATAAGGACATGGTTAGTTCACACGCAGGATTCTCAGAGTTCTTTGATTTGAGCGGAAAAGTAGCGGTCGTAACGGGCGCATCTCGAGGCATAGGGTTCGCTGCAGCAACAGCCCTAGCGGCAGCCGGAGCTGACATAATTGTTTGCTCCAGGAACCCTCGGGCACTTGCCGGCGTTGTCAAAGAGATTGAATTGCTAGGACGGAAAGCGCTTGCAGTTCAGACCGATGTTTCGGACCCGAGCAGCGTTCGAAACATGATTACCGAGGCATGTCGAGCATTCGGCAAATTGCATATTTTAGTGAATAGTGCTGGACAGATCTCACGAAAACCAGCCACAGAATGGTCCGTCCAGGAATGGAATGAATCAATCGATGTGAATTTGAGAGGTACTTTTCTTTGTTGCCAGGAAGTTGGTAGAAATATGATTCTTCACAAAGAAGGAGGGAAGATCGTAAACGTAGCATCCTTGCTTAGCGCAATCGGTGTCCCGAACATTGTGCCGTACGCAAGCAGCAAGGGGGGCGTGGCCAGTCTGACTAGAAGCTTAGCAGTCGAATGGGCGAAATATGGAATTAACGTTAACGCTGTAGGGCCGGGCTATATACGAACGGAATTGACACGTGCCCTGCAGGAAGATGTGACTAGGTCATCCAGCATAGTGTCTAGAATTCCAATTGGGCGATGGGGTACACCACAGGATCTGAAAGGGGCTTTCGTCTTCCTGGCTTCTCCCGCGTCCGACTACATTACAGGACAAACTATCTATGTTGACGGAGGATGGACAGCAGGATAAGAAAGCACGCAACAAGCATCAAAGGTTAGACACGACCCTTCGGTATCGTTGACTCGTAACTCCTCTCCGGAGGGTGCAAGAAATTATACATTATGATAGGACTATGATAATAAATAGGAACCGATTAAGTAAGCTCGAATCTCCTGGTGAGATTTCGTGAAAACCCCATGTCTCCTTCAACGGGTAGTTTCATCGAAACTGAGATGACCCACCCGGGATCGCAGAGGTGAGTGATTGAAGGCAGGCAGGCTGTTCGAATTCAATAAACCGGTAAAAATTGTGGAGATACCGGACCCAAAGATCGAGGGCTCAATGGATGTAATTATAAAAGTTGGAGGCGCCGGAGTATGCGGAACTGACAATAATATCCAAAGGGGACTAGCGAATCCATCCCCCACGCTGCCCTACACGCTCGGTCATGAGAACGCTGGGTGGATAGAAGAAGTCGGCGCGGTCGCTGAATCCGCTGGCATGAAAAAAGGGGATCCAGTAATCCTTCATCCTCTCATCAGTTGCGGATTATGCAAAGCATGCCGCGCGGGCAACGACATGCACTGCATAAGTAGCCGTTTTCCAGGACTTAACACCGACGGGGGCTACGCTCAGTTTCTGAAGACCTCTGTGAGGAGCGTAATTCGACTAACAGCCGGAACGGATCCCGTTCCCTTAGCTCCATACGCGGACGCAGGCATAACCTCTTACCACGCCATTAAGAGAGTGGCCCCACAACTCTATCCAGGAACAACAGCCGTCGTGATCGGCATAGGAGGTCTTGGTCACTTCGCAATTCAGCTGCTCAAGGCGTTGACGCCAGCTTCTGTAGTAGGAATCGCTAGGTCAAATGCGAAGGTGGAATTCGCAAAACAGTTGGGAGCAGATGCCGCATTTCCTGCTGGTAAAGATGGTGGACTTAAGGAAGTTCTCGGTTTCACTAATGGCCTAGGTGCTGACGCTGTGTTGGATTTTGTCGCTGACCAGGGGACTCCGGACACTGGTGTTAAGATGATCAAGAAGGGTGGAACCTACTGCATTATCGGTGAGGGCGGAACTGTAAGCGACCCGACGATCGATATGATTGTCAGGGAACTCAATATCATAGGTAGTTTGGTAGGAACATATAACGAACTGAGCGAATTGATGGAGCTCAACCGTATGGGAAAGATAAAGATCACTTCCAAAGTCTACCCGATGTCAGACGTTGTGCAAGTCATGCAAGACCTAAAGGAAGGCAGAGTGCTTGGACGCTCCGTCTTAGACCCATGGAAGTGACTTACCCAGTAGCTAATCGGCGTGAATAAAATTGGATGCAAAACAGAACTTGCCGTCCCTATTCGATTTACGCGGGAAAACTGCGGCTGTTACAGGTGCCTCACGCGGAATAGGACTTGTCGCCGCGACTACCTTGGGCGAGGCTGGCGCGGATCTAGTTCTTTTCGATTTAGCACCATTAGATGAAGCTGCTAGGCAAATACAGTCATTGGGAAGAAGGGCGTTACCTCTGAAAGTCGATGTTTCGAGTCAGGAGAGCGTTCAGAAAGCGGTTGCCGAAGGAGTGCGTCTATTTGGGAAGTTGGACATAATTGTTAACGCTGCCGGCACGAACCTTCGCAAACCTGCTACAGATTGGATCGAGCAGGAATGGGATCGAGTCGTTAACGTGAACCTGCGTGGAACCTTCTTCTGCTGCCAAGAGGCAGGCAAACAAATGATAACTCAACAAACCGGGGGCAAGATTATCAATATTGCGTCCCTCCTAAGCGCATTTGGTGTCCCGATTGCCGGGATTGTCCCATATGCTTGCAGTAAGGCGGGAGTCGGCGGCCTCACTAGGAGTCTCGCAATGGAATGGGCTAAACACAAGATAAACGTAAACGCTGTGGGACCGGGATATATCAGTACAGAATTAACTCGAACAATCCATGAGGATCCAGCTCGTTCTTCCATGATTGAATCGCGAATACCATTGGGAAGATGGGGCGTTCCTGAAGACCTGAAGGGTGCGTTTCTATTTCTAGCTTCTCAGGCATCAGATTACATGACGGGACAAATACTATTCGTCGACGGTGGATGGACGACAACCTGACTTAGCCAGATTAACGTGGGTGCTCGCGTTCGACTCGAAATGTCGGAATGAGATCCACACCATTCGCTTAGTCTCACCTTTCAAGACTCATTTCAATTTTCGATAAAGCGTTCAGCAAAATGGATACCCATGCAAAACTCCTAAGAACCCCGCTTCCCGAAAACGCGCGGAGCCGCTGTAACATGGCTAAAGTGGTAACTTTCGGAGAGCTAATGTTAAGATTAAACCCGCCTGGCTTCGAACGCTTCGTGCAGGCCCGTAGCTTTGAAGTTAGCTACGGTGGCGCAGAAGCGTCAGTCGCAACAAGTCTGGTTAACTATGGAGTTTCTTCTGCGTTCGTAACATGTTTGCCCTCTAACGAAATAGGGCAATCCGCCGTAAACTACCTGAGGCGATTCGGAGTTGACGTTTCGCACATAATCAGGCGAGGGGAGAGAATTGGCGTTTACTTTGTCGAAGCAGGCTCAAACCAACGGCCGTCAAAAGTGATTTACGATCGCTCCGCGTCAGCTATTTCTGAGGTTAAACTTGGATCAATACCTTGGAACGACATATTTTCGGGGGCAGAATGGTTCCATTTCACAGGCATTACACCCGCCATTTCACAGAATGCGGCCGATGTAACCCTTGAAGCCCTGAAATCTGCAAAAGCGGCGAAGTTGAGGGTGAGCTGCGATCTGAACTACAGATCGAAGTTATGGAAGTATGGGAAAACGGCTGCGGAGATAATGACAGGGCTCATGTCTTACGTAGATGTCGTGATTGGCAATGAAGAGGATTGCGAAAAAGTGTTCGGCGTGAAGGGCGCAGATGTCAGGTTGGCTGAGCAAGTTTCCGCTGCAACATATCTTGACGTAGGACAGCAGATGATGAAGCGTTTTCCAAATCTCAAGGACGTGGCCATTACACTGCGCGGAAGCATCAGCGCAACTCACAACACGTGGTCAGCTGTTCTCTTCGATGGTGGAAAGTTGTATTCAGCATCCAAATATGATATTACGAATATTGTGGACCGCATCGGCAGTGGAGACGCATTCACGGGAGCGTTAATTTACTGTATACTCTCAGGCAGGAGCGGCCAAGACGCATTAGATTTCGCGACGGCCGCTAGCGCCCTCAAGCACACCATACCCTTCGATCTAAACCTAGTTACTGTTGAGGAAGTGAATAGTCTTGTCAGAGAGGGTGGAGCTGGGAGGGTTCAGAGATGAAACGAGAACGCGGAATGCCATCAGAAAGTGTTCTAGCTAGAATGGGGAAGGCGGGTGTAATCCCTGTTGTTGTGATGAAGGATCCCGACAAGGCCGTGGAGTTGGGCAGAACACTCTTAGACGCGGGATTAGACCTGATTGAAATAACACTGCGAACTGAAAAAGCGATAGAAGCCATACAAGCGCTGAGCAAAGCGTTGCCTCAAATGCTGGTTGGCGCCGGCACAGTATTCTCTGTTGCAACCGCAAAGCAGGCTCTGTCCTCAGGAGCTCGATTCATAGTGTCACCTCACCTAGACGAGAAAATCGTCACGTACTGCGCTAGTAAGGATGTTGTGTGTATTCCAGGAGTATTCACGCCGTCGGAGGTTCAGAGAGCGATTAGTGCAGCCAGGAGAGGATCAAGACGAAAAAACATCAAAGACTTACCTCTGGTAATCAAAATCTTCCCTGCATCAACGGGAGGCCCCGCCCACATAACGGCGATGCGAGCCGTATTTCCAGACGTCCG
>JBEKPE010000115.1:0-7301 GCA_049521055.1 Bathyarchaeia archaeon | reverse complement strand
CCTAAAGTGGTATGTATTCTGGAAGGAGCAAAAGAGTTACGAATTGCGATGTCCTAATTGCAGGAGAATTAAGGGCTCGCCCAGTCTCTTGGTATGCAAATCCTGCAACACACAAGTCAAGATGCCGAAGAACAAAGGCGTCGATGTCGCTCTCGCAACCGATCTGCTCTTCTATGGACTACATCACAAGTTCCCTTATGATGTTGCGGTAGTCGTAAGTGGGGATTCGGATTTTCTGCCAGTAGTCGATAGGTTGAAGGATGAACGACCAGCAGTTCGTATCGAGTTCGTCCAGTTCTCAAAGAACATTGGAGATGCAATAAAACAGTCAAAAAATGCGGTGTATTATGATCTTGACAGTCGTACCGGCCAATTCGGGCATTTTTGAGTCTCAAATTGTGTTTTTGACAATTTTTGAACCCCGGTCGAAACCTTATTTACGTCTGCTGAAGTTACTTCTTATCGAAAAGAGCGGTAGGCGGGAGCTTCCTGCTCTGAGCGGTAACGAAATTCGTTACCGACCGCCTACTTCCACTAACCTTTTCTGGGTTAACAATTCGTGTTGAGCTAGACTTCCGCAGACTTCACTTTTACCGAAACTAACCTGCAAAAACTGAAACTATTACGAAACTTATGCGGGCCGACATACTCCTTCAAATATGGATGAAAGCGAATTCACCAGTGAGGTTAGTAAAATGTCAGCAAATCCTCTAGACATGATGGTTGGGCATTATCGTTTCCAAGATTTTACCGAGGACGGTAATGGTGTTCGTTGCACTGTTGAATATGTGAGAGGCGCAAGAGAAGGTATGACTCCTGATAGACAGAAGGAAGTAGACCGAATTCTGTCAGATATGGGAAAATGGGAATCACTAGCGAAATTGACTCAAGACTTGAAACTGAGTACGCAACAAGGCATCAGTCCATATTTTGGACGGAGTTTGTATGACGTTCAGATCACACAGGTTGGGAATGATGATGGTTACAGATTGTGGGTGAAATTCAGTCTTACAAAAGAGGAATCTCTGCGCCGAACTAACAGGAAAGAGGCCTATCTCACTCCCTTTAGAACCGAGATAACTGACCAAATTACTAACTTATCCAAGTGGAAGAATTTCTCTGATTTACTGAACTATCTTAAGGGTTCTCTTAATCCCTAAGACAAGCTGGACCACCGAACGGTTTAACACTAATTCAAAACGCTCAGAAGTCAACGTTTTGATTCTACTATAGTGCGTTCCACGAATAACTTGGCTGAGTAAATTCCCTTTACGAGAAACACGCCAACCGCTACAAGCAACGCAAGGAGGACTGAGTAACCCAGATTGGGAAGGTTAGTCCACGTGAAATTGATGAACCCTATGAAGATTCCAACACTTGAAGCATAGTAAAGAGATTCAGATAGAAGATATTCCCACAAGGTGGTAGCTTCACGTGCAAGCTCGGAACTGATTAGGAATAGTACGGCTGCGACAGTAAGAACTTGGATAACTGATGCTGCTTGCCACAGATCGCCTTTGTAGAACCCCAAGAAGACAGCAAGAGTTGTAAAAGAAAAACCAGAGAGTGCAAGCGCATTCGTGCATAGTGTACTGATTAGTTTCTCATTCATTTTCTCCGTTACTCCATTTCTTAACCATCTCAACGGTTTGCACAATGGTGATTCAATCCTCTGGTGGGTTACACCACATTGTAAGACATTTAACCTAGCACGTGATTTCCTAGTTGGGTTAGTAGTTTTGTCAGAAAAAGGTAAAATCACTGAGTCAAAGAAGGGAACTCCTTGCCCTTATTGCGGATTGTCGATATACAATAACGAAGCTCATAATTGCACTAAATCCAAGCCATAATTCTGGGTTATTCTTTGAGCGATCAAGTACGTTTCCAAGGGTCTAAACGCATGCAATGTCCAAACTGTGGTGCTTACTACTACACTAACGAGCTGCATAGCTGTAGGTAATGGCCGCACCAAACGGTTTGTTACACTACGAAGAATTTAGCCGACCAAACGCAGACGTGACGTTACCCTCAGTTGATTACCTTATTACCGTCTGTTACCTCCGGTAATTCGAACTCCCAAAAGATCCCGAAATCGAGTTAGGCGCTATAGCGTCGTCGGTGTGAACCCGAAAATCAGCCAGATATTCTGTTCTGTAGGCAGTTTTCTTGCAAGTTGCATTATTTGAAAGACGGAAGTATGTCCTCGGCGAATTTTGTCATCAGCTCGTGGAACTGTTGAATGGTGGAGTACATGAACTTCAATTCAACAAAATCCAGTCCCACCCTCTCGTACGCCTCAAGCCTTTTCGCAATAGTTCTCGACGATCCTACGAGGCTTCGTTTCGTCCCCTCCTCCACGGAATCGAAGTTCTTCATGAGCGTGGCTGAGTAGGCTTTCTCGGCTGCATCATCTGATTGGTCGATGCCAGTGAACATTTCTAGGCCAACCATCAGCTTCTCACCACCTCTTCCAACCTCCTTCATTTTTCGTTCAAGTTGTTTTCTTCCTTGTTCGAGCTCGGTTTTGGTCAGGTAGGCGGGGATCCATCCGCTACCTAGTTCTGCTGCTCGTTTTATCGCGATCTCGCTCAGCCCTCGTTCTCCACCCGCAATCAGAATTGGTGGATGTGGTTTCTGGAGGGGTTTCGGAAACATTTGCACGTCCCTGAATGAAACGAATCTACCCTCGTACGTTGCGAGTGGCTCGGTCCAGAGTTTCTTGACGGCTCTAATGTAGTCGTCTGTGATTTTTCCACGCTTATGGTAGTCAACCCCGATTGCCTCGAACTCTTTCTCAGTAATTTTCGGTGCGCCGGGTGCGACTCCCACTATTAGTCTGCCGCCCGATAGCACATCTATGATTGACGTTTGTTTCGCGAAGACAACCGGATTGCGTAGGGGAAGTACGACAACTGCCACACCAAGCTTTACTCGCTCAGTGCATCCGGCAATAGTGGATATAGTCGTAAGTGATTCGTAGAAGTTCGGCTGTTGAGACGGGCTTAATGCCTCAGCCGAGCCTGATGACAAATGGCCGCTGTGTTGCTCCGTGCCCCAGACTATGTGATCGTGAACCCAAACGGAGTCATAGTTTAGTTTCTCAGCGAGCTTAGCGCTGAACAGGATGGAGTCAGCAGCAGCCAACGGTCCGGAGTTCGGTAATCTGATTCCCACTTTCAAGCATATCACATCCTACTCCACGATTTGGCGCGCTCCCTGATCAAGCATCAGTGGTCAGTCGACTATGAGAAACATTCGGTACGCGGCGTCGTACCGCGAAACCTGGGACGGTGAAAAGAGGATAGTGAGTGAGCTACTTGGCCCGAACCGCTATTCGATTCTCTTTTTTGAGATCTGCCAGAGTTCCTTCGAGGGCTGCGAGTGTTGTTATGATGTTCGTGAGCGTTGCTTGGTATCCCATGTGGCCGATTCGCAGAAGTTCGCCTTTTGTTTCCTTGTAACCCCCGCCGATCAATATCCCATATTTGTCGACCATGTGTTTGACGATTTCAGCATCAGTGACGCCTGTGGGTATCTGTAGAGCGGTTACGGTGTCAGATGCGTCCTCTCGTCCCTTGGCCCACAACTTGAACCCAGCTTTCTCAGCCCCATCTCTGCACGCGTTCGCAACCGTGTGATGTCGCCGGAAACTATTCTGCAGCCCTTCCTCCAGAACTTCGTTAGCCGCCTCGTTGAGGGCGTATATCTCCGAAACCATCGGTGTGAATGGGAACCGTCTCTCCTTCAGCCACGTATCGCGATAGTCTGAAATGCTAAGGTACGAATTCTTGACTGGATTCTTCTTTCCGTCGATTGCCTGCCAAGCGTCTTTGCTAACGGACAGCATTGTCAATCCCGGTGGTGCTGAGATCGCCTTCTGAGAGGCGCTGCAGCAGATGTCGATTCCCCATTGGTCAGGTTGTACGTCAACGCCGCCGAGGGACGCAACGGCATCGACAATCGTTAGGATTCCCTTTCTTTTCGCGATCGGACAAAGATCCTGTACAGGGTTTAGAATCCCGGCTGGTGTTTCACAATGGACTACTGTCATAGCTTTGATGTCCTTCTCAACGTCAAGTTTCTCCTTGAGCTTCTCAGGGTGGAACGCCTCGTTGTTGGGAGAAGTGAGATAGACAGGTTTGCCGCCCGCATTTTCCACGTAGATCCCAAACCATTTTCCAAACGGGCCATTATCGAGCACCAACACCTTGTCTCCAGGGTTTACGGTGTTGACCACTGCCGCTTCAAGTCCGAGCACGCCTTCTCCTTGCATTATGAGGACGTCGTTTTTCGTTTGGTAGATTTGTCTTATCTTCTCGGTCGTATCAGCGAAGAAATCAACGAATCCCTTGTAATAGTGGTACGTCTGTTGCTTTGCCAAGGCTGATAATACGCGTGGAGATACTTCGACGGGACCTGGGGTCATTAAGAGTCGAATCGGGTCTCTAGGTTTGTTCCACAATGGAACTACGCCTTACGAGGAAGCTGGTTCTAAATTGCCTATTAAATGATGGTCCTTAGCTCATGCCGCTGAATCTCGTTCGTCGCCGATGCTGATTGGAATGGCGGAGGAGGTTTAGTCGGGCGGGAGGCGTGCGAAGGCCTTTGAAATGTCGATGCCTTGTGACTTCCTATAGGCGGCCGCGATAAAGTACCAGACGATGGTTGCCCCGAACAGGAACACCAAGAAGCCCGCTTGGTAGCCGGTCGGTGTATAGAAGACGGTCGTCGTGACTGAGTTCACGACGTAATAGGCAAACGTCAAGAATGAAACTCCACCCAGGATGGAGATGACCGGTACGCCGCCCAACTTGTACCTGACAGGTGATTGTTCGAAGATGTCCTTACAAGTGAACGGAATAGCTACAGCCGCGAGACTCACTATCCCCCATGCAACGAACTTGATTAGAAGGCTATTCAGAATCACAGAAGTGAACCCGTGACCATAGATGTACAGACTCCATCCGAGATATGAAATCAGGAGTGTTACGATTATCGCGACTCCCGGTGAATGATATTTATTATTGACACTAGCCAGTTTGGATGGTAGGATTCTGTCGAAAGCCCATGCAAACATAGGTCTACTTACGAACGCGAACCCTAGGAAGCCAAAGCCTACGTTTGACACGAGCAGTATTACCGCCAAGACAATGTTTAACGCCAAGTTTGGAGCGACGACGGCCATGAGCGCGCTGATCACTGGCGCATATCCGCCGTTCGCGATAGTGTAAGCCTCCACGAAACCAATTCCCATGACTTGATCGGTTAGAAAAGTGAAGAGTAGAAAGAATGCTGCAGATAGGAAGATTGCGCCCCAAGCTCCCCAAAGGTAACTCTTCTTCGCGTCACGTACTTCCCCCGCAACATTGTACATGAAAAGGTACGGCCCCAAATTGATCAAGAGTAAAGGAACCGCCGCGATTGAAGCGTTAAGTGAGAGGCCAGGAGTGTAGCCCGCCTTCTGTGCCGCGGCATAAACGCCTTGAACTCCTCCAGTGTAGTAAACCGCGTATGCAGCTTCGAAAGCCGACCTCGTGGTCGTCAAAAGGATCGGGAGTTCAATCGCCACTCCTAAGAGACCAACGATGAAGACACCCCAAATGACCTTGTTGTAAAATCCACTTCCGAAGAATGCGAAACACGCTCCCAACGCGAGGATCAACAATCCGATAGCGTAGATGATTATCTTCGTTGAGGCTCCGAACGGGTCGATGAAGTTACCCGCCGCTGTGACCGCAGGGTTGTTCGTTATCCCTCCAACCGTCTCAAGCTGAGTAGCAGCTTGAGCTAGGCCGAAAAGGGGAGCGGCGCCGATCGATGATAGTGCCAATGCAAACGTCACGCCGAAGCTTGCCGCAAATCCGAGCGAGGGATGGAGGCCCCGAGAGGCGAAGACATAGTCGCCTCCCGTTCTTGGCATGATGGCGCTTAACATCCACCACACAGCCGGCGGAAAGATGCAGAAGAAAACGAACCAAATGGCGATGGAGATGTAGTAGTTTACGTTAACGACGACCGATGGGGTGTACCAGTAGTTGCTTATCCACGATGAGAACCACGGAAAGAAGACGACTGTCCAGATGAAAATGTCCTTGGGTCCAAGCGCACGTACCAGCCCTGTTGCGTCTCGCGTGTAGACGGGTGCGGATTTTTGTTTTGACATTACAATGGTAATCTTGCGAAGCGAGCAAATATAACATTTTGCATACAACGAGACGACGCCAGGCTCGCTACCCGAAGACTCCTAGCGCAGCTCGCATAACTCTGTTGAGTATCGAATGGGCTTCAAATGTACGCTCGGCGACTCTCATCAATCGCACAGCATCCGTAATTGATCCTTTTATGGTGAATATCCCGTTCGGGAAACCTTGATCGAACCTAGTTCTTCCCATCATCACGTCCAAGAAATCCTTGGATTCGGAAACGAACTCAAGGTCAGCGGTCGTCGCCTTCCCGGAACTATAGCTCATCCGTTTATCACTGAATGTCACGTAGAAGGGATCCTCGCCAGATAACGTAAATTGAACTGTTCTGTTCCAGCTCGCGATTTGATTCTTAACATCAGGCGTCCTGTTTACTTGCCAAGCCAGAAATTTGATGATTGTCGAGCAATGTACCATAGCGAGTCGCTCGTAATGATCTTTGGCGTCTTATTGTCTTTCTTCCGATACACTACGGTTGAGTGATAAGCTGACGAAAGGAATTAAGGCTGAAAATCCAGCTCTAGGTGGGCATAGAGGTCAGCACATAGTTGTCGCGTTGCGCTCATTGTGGTAAAGAAATCAAGAAAGACGAACGCCCAGACTACTCCGCGGTCAAGGGTTTGGTGCACCATGATTGTGATGTGAAATACTATCAAAGTCAAGTGCCATCAGGCAAGGCAGCAGAAGTTGACGCCCGGCTGAGTTGGTTAGATGAAGTAAAATCGATCGTTGGGGGACAGAACGTCAAGACTACTTACTCTGAGCGAGCATATTACTTCCAGGATCATTCGTCGGATTTCATTGACCTTGAACACGGTTTCCGGCCGGATGTTGTAGTGCTTCCGACCTCTGAAGAGCAAGTGTCGAAACTGGTGAAATTCGCGGCCCGTGAGAAGATACCCATCACACCCAGAGGGGCGGGAACTGGTTTCGTCGGTGGGGCAGTAGCGCTGAAGGGCGGCTTGATGGTCGATCTCACGGCAATGAACAAAATCGTGAACGTCGATGACCGGAACTATCATGTTACGGCGGAGGCCGGCACAAACATACTGGCAATCGAAAACGAACTCAACAAGAAAGGCCTGACGCTGGGATTCG
>JBEKPE010000114.1:0-7415 GCA_049521055.1 Bathyarchaeia archaeon | reverse complement strand
CAATGCAGCTGGCCCGAATGGGCTGCTTTACGGGAATATGTATCAGCTCATAATACAAGTATTCGGAGTAGTTGTCGTAGGATCTTTCGCGTTCGTCGGGACGTACGTCTTGCTAAGAGTAATCAATGTTCTTACCCCCGTCAGAGTTAGCCCAAAGGATGAAGATGCAGGCCTCGACATAACGCAACTTGGCGAAGAAGCGTACACAAACACATAGTGACCAATGAATCAAGATGCGCGTACAAAATTGAACCGACGTTGTTAGAAGATGTGTGTGCGAAACACATTGAGCACACAGCGTTTTACCTCCTTCTAGCGACTCGCTACATCTACTTCAGAGATGGTTTAGTTTCCATAAGTAACCACCATTAGTACCACACATGGACTAAAACGACGGTTCAAGTTTCGGCGTGCGCACTGTTTCAATGGAATCCATCTGTCATCATAATAACACAGCTCAATGCAAGGCGAGGTTCATCGTGCTTAACTTCTCGCCGATTCTAGAGGACTCCGTTAAGCTCGTGAGTTAACACGTTCTAACATCAGCAGTGGAAATTCGCCGTGGAAAGTTAAGCGGTTAATGATTAACCTTGTAATCTAAAAATGCGAACCTTGCGATCGACAAGAAGAGGCACTATTTCTCTATATACAGAGACGTTATAACAACGCAGTCTTCGCCTTGAAAATCAAACGATTCGGAAGGGAGATGCATTGTTAGATTCTGGCGATATAGCCTGGGTAATTACCGCGACCGCGTTGGTCATGATAATGACACCCGCCCTTGGATTTTTCTACGGCGGGCTGGTTAGAAGAAAGAACTTAATATCGACAATTTCGCAGTGCTTTGCTATTTTTGCAGTTGTGAGCTTAGTATGGGCTCTTTGGGGGTATAGTCTGGCCTTGGGTCCGTCTGTGAGCGGGCTCATCGGTAGCTTCGCGAACGTATTCCTGAATAACGTCGGGGAAGCACCAAACCCAGGTTACTCGAACACAATACCGGCACTACTCTACATGGCCTTCCAGTTGAAGTTCGCAGCCATCACTCCTGCCCTAATCATTGGAGCGTTCGCCGAAAGAATCCGATTCAAGCCACTAATGGTATTCATCGTCTTATGGACAACTTTCATCTACGCCCCCATCGCCCACTGGAACTGGGCCGTCGGAGGCATCTTGAGGGATCTGGGGGTAATCGACTTCGCTGGAGGCCTAGTCGTACACACGGCCTCAGGAGTCTCTGCAGTTGCAGCCGCACTTGTGTTGGGAAGGAGGACCGGTGTCGACGCGAACCATGAAGTCCGACCGAATAACGTTCCATTCGTCATTCTGGGCGCAGCTATCCTGTGGTTTGGGTGGTTCGGGTTCAATGCAGGAAGCGCTCTAGCAGCAAATACACTAGCCGTCAATGCTTTAGTCGTCACGAATTTGGCCGCAGCAGCTGCAGCGGTCAGTTGGATGTTTACTGACTGGATTAGAAAAGGCAAGCCATCAGCGATTGGCCTATCGATCGGAGCCGTCGCTGGCCTTGTAGCAATCACTCCTGCTTCAGGCTACGTAGGCCCGATGCCGTCTATCATCATTGGTCTCGTGGCCGGAGTGCTTTGCAATTACGTGGGCAGCCTACGGGCTAGAACCAGACTCGACGACTCGCTAGATGTGTTTGCTTGCCACGGCGCAGGTGGAATGTGGGGGACAATTGCAACCGGTCTCTTTGCTTCAACCCTCATCAACCCAGGCGGCCCCAATGGTTTCTTTTTCGGCAACCCGGCTCAACTGGGTATCCAAGTGTTGGCAGTTGTAATCGTTGCTGCCTTCTCATTCGCGGGTTCATACGTATTACTGCGGCTAATCAACGTCGTCATGCCACTCCGAGTCAGCCCACAGGACGAAGACGCCGGACTAGACTTGAGCCAGATGGGCGAAGAAGCATACGCTTAACGAGAGCGACGAAGGCGAGGTAGGAATTGCTTTACGCTATTCCCTAGCAGTATTCCATTGCTAGTTGGAGAGGCAGGACAAGAGTCGCCGATTTGCTTCATGTACTCGTATGTCATGGCGCCGGGACATCTGGATAACAATAGCAACACGGCACTTCGTTCGCCCTAGTCAAAGGGGGACCCAACGGCCCATTCTAGAGCAACCCAATCCAGCTCTTACTTCAATGAAGCAGTGATCGTTGTCGTCGCGTTGTTGGGGCATGACTTTTTACGGTTTTGCCGGTTGGCGGCGGGACATGTCTGTTTTTTGGTGTCTCTGCCTTCGTCGACGACTTAGGAAGACCAAAACCAATAGGCCGACAGCAAGAAACTCTATGACAGTCAAGGTGTTAGCAACGGTGGGAGTTTCCGTATTCATTTGTCGTAATAGAACATCGATTGCAACTGCAACCACGAGTATCACCAAACTTATTCTCCGAACAAGATTCTCTCGTGCATCAAACGAGGGATGCGAAGAATTCACTGAGACATACCTCTGTTGTTTCGATTGGAATCTTGTATTGAGGCCAACCACTTGTCCTTGCCAACTAGTCTAGTCCCTGCCAAATGACTCAAATTGGAACCATCCTGACAGGGGCGCCTTAAGGACACCTGTGATACCCAACTCAAACCCAATGTTCTTCAGCACCCCCTCCCGTCGCCCTTCAAATATAACGCATGTGAATCCCGCCCTGTCCCGCAACAGTCCAAACCGTGTCTCGTCTTTGCAAGCCCTTCTGGAGGGGGGGGCTTTGTTGTGTCCCACGAACCCAAAAGTTCCCAAGGAGGCATAGGGAAATTGGGAAGTTATGAATTCTGATTTGGTTCAGGTCTTAGGAGTTTTTCTGAGGGCTAGGCCTAGCCACACGACGCCTACAATCACAATTACAAGGCCAAGTATCGTTACATAGTTAGTTAAACCGAAACCAAATCCTCCCCCGAACTGGCGTGCTCCACTGAAGCCCGCGCCAGGTCCTCCACCGGTGCCGTTGAAACCGCCAGGACGAAACATTGCTCTGAACATTAACGCTCTGACAGCACCAAAAATCACGGTAATTGCCATCACAGCCACACCGACAACTGTGAGCAGGTATGCAGATTTGATTTGGGTCATGGTCTTCCACTCAACTACATCTTGTAGTTGCCATAATCCACAAACCCGTATATAACCAGTATGGAGGGTACCGCTATCTTACGCTAGATGACGATGGCTTCGTCAGACGAAGAGGGACGTAACTATCGTAGGGAATCAGACCACAAGTCAGCTAGAACAGTTTGTCTTTGTCGAGCATCAACTCTGAGTCAGAATATCTATGCCCATTCATTCTCTTGATTGCTAGGAATCGCCTCGACCTCCCCGTGAGTTCTCTCTCGTAGATTTCGATGACCCCATCGAACACAGCGGTGAGTGTCTGTTTCTCCTCGTTGGAAGCTACGAGGGGGTTGAGAAAGGCGAGTACTGTAAAGTCTTCGGCCTTGCGTCTGGCAAGAAAGTCACTAAACCATTTTCTGGCCGTGACTCCCTTGTCAACCAGAAATATGTGAGAGTACGTGAGAAGATCGACTATGAGTAATCTGTTCTCCATCCCCTGCTTTACGCGCATTCCTAAGATCTTTGTAAATGCCGTATCCAAGTCGCTTAGGCGGTCAATGTTGGGGATCTTGTACATGTTTGGGGTTAGGGGCAATATCTTAGCGGTCTGTGGAATAAGCGCATAGAAATCTTGCCCATACTTGCTCGCCATTTCTTGGATTTTGCTGGGATCGTTCGACAAATAAAAGGTCGGCATTCCGGCGGATAGAGCGGAGCGGATGATCTTTCGCAGCAGTAGGTCTCTTTCGTCGCAACGCGGGGAAAGTAGAAGGATTGCGGAACGTTTTGGTAAGCCTCCCTCCAACAGGGCGTTCAAGTCACCGTACCCGGTTGAGAACACAGTTGCAGGAGGTTCAGGGGCTGGTGGAGGGGCTTGCTCTAACGGCTCAGCCTTTGGAAAAGGCCTCTGTTCCACAGTAACCGTGCTCTGCGCCGTCTTCTTTCTTCTCATAAAGAGCACGATTGACCCTGACAATGCGATTACGACTGCCAAGGCGATTGTTCCTACAGTCCCGAACCTGCCGAGCGCGGGCACCGAACCGGCTTGTGAAGTCGCCGAAGACGAGCCGGATGCGATTGAAGTCGAAAGAGTAATGGTTGTTGCGGTTGTGCTGGAAAGACTTTTCGTGCTGCCGGGGCTTACTGTGCCGGTTGGGCTTGCTGTGGTGTTGATCAAAATTGTAGACGCTGGAAAACTAAGTGCAACAGTTGCATAACCTGACGGAACACTTGTAGGACCACTGACAATGAAAACGAAGGAATAGATTCCGCTCGTTGGGAAAGGAAGAGCATGATAAGGATTGCCATAGCCAACCGCGTTCCCAGCGAGAAGAGGCCTTGCGGATGATGGAAGATGACAATTTTGGATTGAATTTAATTCATCTTGTGTGACAATATAGAAATTGATCGGCGCATCGGACCCGTATGTTCCCGCAATCGCATCACCTTTCACCGCTGAGAAAGCTAACGAGCGGATCGTACAACGCCCTGAACTTGCGGGTTGCATAATGGTCATCGTGGTCGTTGCGGCGGATGATTGACTGTTCGCATATGGGACTGAGAGAACTGAGAGCCAGAAAGCCGCAAACAGAAGGCTAACAACAAGAATTCGGAGATTCATCCGAACGTCAAGACGAGCTTATCATCGTAAGCTAATAAGGATTAATTTCAACTAGCAGAATTTTCCAGCGCAAGACATCTCACCGTCCTAATCTGCGATGTTATTTGAAACAGCGCAGACTGCCAGAGAATGGATTGGGCATCTGGCGATGCTCACCCACACACTCGCAACATTGCTCTGACTGTTTTTTCATTTCCAGCGCTCAGCCGCGGAATTTTCTCACGGCAATGCTTAATATGTCGTTGAGCGTGGATGGGGAAAAGCAACTCGTAAGTTGGAGTCAAGGATCGATGATTGAACTTGGCACGTCTCTTAGCTTTTGTAGACATTTTTGTCGAGTCGCCCACCTTGGACGACGTCGTCAAAGCCCTTAACCAATTTCCTAACGTAGAAGAAATCTACGAGGTAACCGGAGAGTTCGACGTTGTCACTCTCGTCTCAGCGGCTGACATAGAAGAATTTCGTGATTTTCTCAAGAACAAGCTGCTGAAGATAAAAGGCATAAAGAGCACGGTAACCTCGATCGTATTGAACGCGCCCAAAGGCCACAGAAATGGCCTTTCAGGCATAACCCACCCCTCGAAACAGTAACGACAAACCCGCTTCATCGAGGCAGACTTCGCTAATCCGTACTAAGAAGAATAATGCTTGTGGGTCTGAGCTACTTTGATTGACCTAATTCAAGCCTCAACCATATTCCTAATTCTAGGCGCAGCGATCGCGTTGGGGCGCCTGATTGCACCTTATGTCACGAGGGTTTTTGCACGCTCCCCCAGTCGACTTGACCGATTCCTAAACCCCATAGAAACTTCACTCTACAGGCTTGGTGGCGTGAACCCGAATCGTTCAATGAACTGGAAAGAATACTTCCTCTCACTCATGTTCCTCAACATCGTGCAAATGGCTCTTGCATTCCTCATATTCATGTTCCAAGACAAGCTCCCGCTTAACCCACAAGGTTTTCCCGGCCTAAACTGGGATCTCGCTTTCATGCAAGTCATCTCCTTTGGCACAAATACGAATCTTCAGCACTACAACGGCGAAGTCACACTTTCCTATCTAAGTCAAATGAGTGCAGTACAGTTTCTACAATTCACTTCAGCCGCCTCCGGGATATGCGCTGCCGTCGCGTTTGTGAGGGCATTTGTCGTTGGCGCTAAGGACTTTGGTAACTTCTACGTCGACTTCGTTAGATCTCTGACAAGAGTTCTTTTCCCGTTCTGCCTAATCGCTTCCCTAATTCTCGTCTGGCTTGGAACTCCCCAAACTCTGAGTGGGTATACTACTGTCAAGACTGTGGAGGGCGCAACACAGATGATCCTCGTAGGCCCAGTCGCGTCTCTAGTCTCCATCATGCAGATTGGAACTAACGGAGGCGGATACTATGGCGCCAACTCCGCATATCCCTTCCAAAATCCGACCCCAGCCACCGACGTACTTCAGATTCTTCTAATGCTCCTCATGCCTACAGTCATGTGCTTTGTATTTGGAGAGATGCTTGGAAAGAGGAAAGAAACCCGACCGATTCTATGGGGCTCCTACGGACTCTTCGTACTCGACCTAGCCATTGCCTTCGTACCGAACCCAGTCTTCGGCCCAGGGATGGAGGTGAGGTTTGGCGGATTCTTCTCAGCGTTTTGGACTGTCGTTACAACGGCCGTAACCACGGGGTCCGTGAACGCTTCTCTTCTAGCGGTTCACCCGCTGGTCATTCTCGCCGGGTTCATGGGGATGCTCATTCAGTCAACTCCCGGCGGAAAAGGAGTGGGATTGATGTACATGGTCATGTACGTGGTCATCACCGTATTCGTCGTTGGACTCATGTCAGGCAGAACACCGGAATACCTCGGCATGAAGATTACCGGAAGAGATGTCCTGCTGGTCATGGTGACATTCCTCATTCATCCAATAATAATTCTAATACCCACTGTTCTAGCGTACGCAACAGGAGCCGCAAACGCGATAGGCTTGAGTGGAAATTCGTTAGGGTTCACCCAGGTTCTTTACGAGTTCACTACAAGTGCGGCGAACAACGGCTCCGACTTCCTCGGCGCCTCAGGAAACACATTGTTCTTCAACCTTTCAACCGGATTTGTAATGTTTGCAGGTCGATTCGCCCCAATTGGTCTGCTGTTTGCCCTTGGTGGTTCGATGATCGGTAGGAAGAGGCACGTGGAGATCGGTCTGAAGACTGACACCGTAATCTTCTCGATCGTGTTGATCGGAAGTGTTGTAATTCTTGTCGCTTTGACATTCTTCCCGTTTCTCGCACTTGGCCCAATCCTTTCTTGGTTCCAAGGCCACATGAGTGGATATGGGTGAGGATGGAGGCTGATGATAAATGACTTCTAACGAATACAAGGCTGGTTCATTGTTTAGCAATTTGTCGAGTAAGACATTAGTTGACTCCATCGTCCGTTTGAACCCGGTTTACCTGCTCGCAAACCCAGTCATGTTCATAGTAGAAATAACATTCTTCATCGTGACAGCGATGGCGATTTACCCACAAGGGTTTCTACCAGTAGCCAACCCCAACGAGACAACCTTCTACGTGGAAGTAGCCATCATTCTACTGGTCACTGTTTGGTTTAGTACGCTCTCGGATTCGCTTGCTGAGACACAGGCGAAGAATACGGCAAGCAGCTTGAGGAAACTGGAGAAGGAAGTCGTGGCTAAGAAAATTCAGTCGGAGAGCGGAGAACGTGCGATCGTTCTTACGCCTTCTACT
>JBEKPE010000113.1:0-7422 GCA_049521055.1 Bathyarchaeia archaeon | reverse complement strand
TTCAAACGCCCTTCCCAAGGATCACATACGACCAAGCAGTTGAAAACATCCAAAAATCGATGCCCACATTCAAGTGGGGAAAGGACCTCGGCTACGAGGAAGAAAAAATCCTCACCCAAGGCTTCGAATCACCGTTTTTCGTCACCCGCTTTCCGAAGGGGATTAAGGCATTCTACCACATGCCTGACCCACAAAACCCCAAGGTCACCCTCTCAGTAGACCTACTCGCCCCGGAAGGATACGGCGAAATTACCGGAGGCGGACAACGCATTCACGTCCTCGAACAACTCCTAACTAGGATAAAGGAGGAGCAATTGAACCCCGACGATTACAAATGGTACACGGAGCTTCGCCGCTACGGAACCGTTCCACATGCAGGGTTCGGGATGGGAATCGAGAGAGTCGTAGCGTGGGTATGTGCTCTTGAACACATCCGAGACGCAATAGCCTTCCCACGACTAATCAACCGCATCTACCCTTAGCTTGACGCTGAAGCTGCTGCCACAAATGTTACGAATTAGACGGATGCGCCGCGGCGACATCAACTTCGCAGTGCGATTGGCGGATCAAGAAGATTGGGGAATACCCACCCGAGATTTCGAGAGAATTCTACGCCTCGACCCACACGGCAGTTTCGTGGCGATGGAAAACGAGAAGCGTGTCGGCCTTGCAACGACTACAAGCTACGGGACGCAGATCGCTTGGATTGGGAATGTCGTTGTCGAGGAATCGCGGAGAGGAAGACACATCGGTCAAGCACTCGTCGAACACGCAATAGGCTACCTAGAGAGAAAACGAGTTGCCCGCATAGCCCTGTATTGCTTCGAGGAGCATATCGAATTCTATCGCAAACTCGGCTTTAAGGTGGGCCAAGGGTTCGCGCGATTCCGAAGGAGGGGACGGCCTGCCCTATGGTTAAGCACTGAACCACGTGATCGAAAGACGATGCGGCGAAGTGCCATGCTAACGATGGATAGGAAGGCGTTCGGGGCAAACAGATCACGACTGATCGTCAATCTGCTCGATTCAGGTGCTGCACGGTATCTCGGTTACTCAGCTGGGCCGATGCGCTCTTACATTCTCGCAAAAGACTATGCGGACATGTGGGAACTCGGGCCATGGGTATCATTCGGGCTCCGACGAGCACAGATGGAAGCTATGCTTCGGGTTATTCTGAACACAACGAAAAGCAAACCGATTGAGATCACCTGTCCGCTCACGAATCGCAGGATCTTAGCTATGTTGTCACGATTTGATTTTCAAACGATGAAAAAAGGGCATATGATGTGTTATAAGAGGCTCTCCAAGCTGGGCCGGCCGAAAGCAATTGTCGCCTATGGTTTTCTCGATAAGGGTTGAATCAGCCGTTGCACCGATTCCCGACTACTTTACTGTCTCTCGGATGAGGGGGGTCAATTCTGGAGCGGGTTTCCCGAGTTTCTTGTCAAGCGAGGCTTTGATCAAGCCATAGTACGGTGGCGAAGGCCTGACCGGTCTTGATTTGAATTCGGCATGGAATTGCGTGCCCATGTAGAAGTATTTGTTTGGCAACTCGAAAATTTCCATTCTTCGTCCATCCATGCTTCTGCCCGAGAACACCCCTCCAGCTTTTTCGATCGGGGGTATGAATTCTGGGTTCACTTCGTACCTGTGTCTATGGCGTTCTGAGATTATGTCGCGTCCGTATAGATAGCCTGCTAGGGTGTTGGGTGTGATGCGGATTTCATGTGCACCAAGCCTCATCGTAGCACCCTTAACATCGACACCTATTTGCTCGGGCATTAGATCAATTACAGGATAGGGAGTCTTCGGGTCTATTTCGGTGCTGTTTGCGTTCTTCAGTCCCAAGTGGCGACTGAATTCTAGGATGGCCATCTGGAATCCGAAACATATTCCGAGCGTAGGAATATTCTTCTCGCGCGCATAGGCCAACGCCGCTATCTTCCCTTCTGTACCCCTCGAACCGAACCCCCCTGGTACAAGTACTCCATCGAAGCGTGATAGAATGGAGCAGTTAGATGGTTCATTCTCGAACATCTCGGTCTCGATCCAGTCTATCTCAACTCGAGCGTCGCATGCTCCACCCGCGTGCTTCAATGCCTCGTTAACGCTCACGTAGGAATCTGCAAGCTCAGCGTACTTACCGCAGAGCGCGATTCGAACAACCTCATGTGGGTTGGCTATCGAAGCGACTACTCTATTCCACGGACCCCAGTCAGCCTCATGTTTGTCCAAAACAAATCGTTCGCTCAGGAAATCTCCCATTCCCTGCGAGTCAAGTTCGACTGGTCCCTGGTAAATCGTGGGAAGGTCGGCCGAGGAGAATACACCTCGCTCCTCGACGTTACAGAACAAAGCGATCTTTTTGCGAGGCCCCGTCAACAGCGGGCCGTTTGTTCTGGCAACAATTACGTCAGGTTGGATACCTATCCTTCGTAGCTCCTGAACACTGTGCTGAGTCGGTTTCGTTTTTTGTTCCCCAACCACGTCCAACGTCGGGACTAAAGTGACATGAACAAACAGGACATTCCGCTGGCCTTCCTCAAGCCTTAGCTCGCGTGCGGCCTCTAAGTAGGGAAGGCTCTCGATGTCACCGACCGTCCCTCCTATTTCTACCAGAAGCACATCTGGGCTGTTCTTTGTGGCTATGCCCCTGATGACGGATTTGATCTCATCGGTGATGTGTGGGATTATTTGTACACATTGCCCGAGAAAGTCACCCCGGCGTTCCTTGTTGATGACGGACGTGTAGATTTGACCGGTAGTAGTATTGTGGCTTCGGGAGAGGTTAATGTCCAAGAAACGTTCGTACGTCCCAAGGTCCATATCGATCTCCCCACCGTCATCAGTAACGAACACCTCGCCATGCGCGACTGGGTTCATTGTTCCTGCGTCAACATTGAGGTAGGGGTCTATCTTCATCGCTGAGATTTTGAAACCCCTAGTTTGAAGAATTTTCGCGATCGATGCGGTGGTAATGCCCTTACCGATACCGGACATTACACCGCCGGTGATAAACAAATACCGCGTATCTATCGGCATAACTCACACGAAGTAATCGCAGAACTTAAGGTTTCTCCGATACGAAATCGGAGATGACAGGAAAGAAAATTCGGATTAGATTATTTTACTTGACCCTTAAGCTTCCTGATCTCTTGGTTTATCAGGTTCAACGCGACTCGTGCGGTTGAAATGGCTTGGTCTACTGACTGTGAACTTTCAGAGGACCAAATCTTTGCTGCTCCCTGTGCTGTCTGGTTTCCAAGTTGAGTGAGATAGTAGCCTCCAGAGTTATCGAAGACCAACCCGGCACTCATGAGACCTTTCAGGCCTTCGGCCTCAGACGAGGATATGTGCAGATTAGACTTCGGCTTAGCGGTTTCGGGTGAAATTGCGTCTGCATGAAGAAGCTTTACCAAGACGCTGGGGCCAGCGGGTATCGCGTCTCCGAATTCGCTTTTTGCCGAATCCTGAAGTTTGCGAAGTTGCTCAATCCGAGCTACGGCGTCGGTTACAGTTGTGAGGCTCCTGGTGATGTTAAGGAAGGATTGTACCACTGGGCTTTGGGAGTTCATACGATAAAGAGTAACGGCGCCTACATGCCGTGAAGGGGATATTGCTTTCATCCTCTCGAGGTCGTCCCAGACTCGATATAGGGTTGTGCGACCTATGCCGGCTTTTTGGGCGATCTCTGTCTTCGTAAGATCTTCTTGCGGGCGTTGAGAAAGTATCGTGAGTACCTTGAATTGGGGGCTTTTGGATAGTACTTCCATGAAAGCGGTGGCTTCGTCTACTGCCATGTAATGTTCAACGATGTTATGGCACGGCGGATGGTATATTAATGTTCCCTTTTCCACACACCGAAGTTTCATATCGAAGATGGATATATCCCCGAGAGAGACCGATGAAAACCATGCCCCAAGATGACGGCCTCCCTGAACTTCAGGCGACAACACTTCTGGCGATATGGAAGCTCAAGGGCATCGGAGGTAACGCCGTAGACGAGGACCAGTTGAAAGCTGAACTGATTAACGAATCCCCCGAAAACGTACCTTCAGCGATTCAATTACTACAATCCCAAGGCTTCATCGAAATCAGAGATCTCAAAGGTCGTAAAGCGATCTCAATAACCCCCCTTGGCGTCGCCATCCTGCGCAAGATTGAGGAAGACAGACTGCAGGAACTAAAGTGAAACCACACCCCCGAACCCCCGAGGATCGGATTTGAACTTCAGCCCTATCGTGATCCATGTAACGGACCTCCTGGTGTCTATCTCATTAGATACTCTCCTGAAGTCTGGAGAAATTCATCCTATCCTTACTCGGTTAAGGTCACTGATTCCCGTTGCAGGAGCGCAAGTTCTTTGGGTCCAAAAGCGCCCTCCAAGATGGGCGCTACCAGCACTCCACCTTTCCTTTGAAGACGATCTTTGAGAACCTGTATGAGCCTGATGAAAGTATCGAACCCACTGTTGGTTAGGATGTATTCGAGGCCATCAAGTAATATCACAGACGACTTAGCCTTCTCCAAAAAGTCCATGATTAAGATCGACAGATCCTGAACGCTTTGCACAGTGCGTTCACTCTCGGAAGCTTCATTCGTCAACCAAACGATCGGCGTCTTCTCAAGCCCATACTTACTCCGCACCGTAGGAGGATACATCCGCGTTATGCACAAGCCCTCGTGGTTACCGAACACACTGCTCACGAAAATTTCGAACGCCTTCGCTGGCTCTTTCTTCACCAAATACAAATTACCAGGCTCAAGATCAGCCACTCCACGTCCAAACCTTGCTCTTTCTCGTGTGGGAAGAACCGTGATTGACCTTTCCATTATGAAGGAGTGGACTACTTCGGCGTACAGTTCCAGAATGCGCATGCTGTTCTCATCAACCGAAAATTGTTCCGCTTTGCCAAACACCAAAAGCCCATACAACTCTTTCCCAGAAAGAACTGGAATTATCAGCACTACGGACGCGTCAAAGAGGCTCTTCTCGCCTTCTCGAACAACCTTGGTCACGCTCTTTGTCTGCAAGTCTTGCAGTTCCACAAAACTTCCAAGCGGGTAACTGTCATCAAGTCGAATAGGCTTGTCTTTACCTTTGGTGGCTCGAATATTCGCTCGATTCTCGTGGCGGTCGAGTACTATGAAAGCTCCGAAGTCGAGACTGAAGTTCCAAAGCATGGAATCCAAAATTATGTCAAGACCAGAAGTCACATCAGGAACTGTCCTCAGCTTCTCTCTTGTTCTGGAAAACACCTCTACACGGTCAATGACTTCGGACAAACTCAGTGACAATGTACTGTTCAACTTCGTGTTTTCTTCCTCTATCCGTTTTTGTTCATTAATTTCGATCGAAGCCCCCACAACCTCGATCGGTTTGCCATCGCGGTCTTTGATGAGATCGACCGTATCTCGCATCCACTGATATGTGCCCTCCTTACATTGAAAGCGGTACTCCACACTGACGTGTCCATCTGTGAAGACGCGGCGTAATTGTGATCGAGTAAGATCGGAATCCTCAGGATGAAGATGATTCACCCAAAAGTTCGGATCGACCATGTAATCATCCGGATCGTAACCTAAAATCTGCTTAACGTTGCTACTCATGTAGGCTATCGTGAAATCAGTTAGATCAGGATTAGGCTTACCTGTGAACGTGATAGCTGGGCTGGAGCTTAGTATGAAATCAAGGCGAGCGCGGGTTGTTTGTTCAACTTTCTCGCGTTCAGAGGTCTCCTGCAGTTCTTTCCGCATTAGCAGCTCTTGGGTGATATCTCGGGCTATCTTTGAAGCCCCAATGATTTCACCCATGGAATCTCTGATTGGGGAGACTGCCAAGGAGACTTGTACGACATATCCGTCTTTTCGCATACGTTGGGTCTCAAAATGTTGGATGTGCTCTCCTTTCCTGATTTGGTAAAGTATCTTTGGCAGCTCATCGCGGTGATCAGGCGGGATGAGGATGGTGATGGGTTTACCTTTTGCTTCCTCAGCAGAGTAGCCGTATAATTTCTCGGCACCCCGGTTCCAGCTCGTAATAACCCCATCCAATGTCTTGCCGATAATGGCATCATCCGAGGACTCAACAATTGCAGCTAGATAGGACCTGTTTTCTTCAGCGTGCTTGCGTTCCGTTACATTTGCGAATGAAAACTGAACGGCAGGCTTCCCTTCGTAGGTTATCCTTGCTCCTCTAACCTCGACTGGGATTTCTGAACCGTCTTTTCTGGTCAAGCTTATCTTATAGGGAGCGATCTCTTCGCCACGCAGCCTCTTGCCAATGTTTTCCTTTAGCAAGCTCCTAGATTTCGGCGCCACGACGTTCTCAATTGGGTCAAAGGAAGGCGAGGCGAACTCTTCGTGAGTCCAACCTAACGCGTGAATCGCAGAAGTGTTGAAGTACTTCAGCACTCCGTCCTGGAAAATTCCGATCATGTTGGGGGAATTCTCAACCATAGCCCGATATTTCTCCTCGCTCTCCTTCAGCGACTTCTGCAAGTTTGCTCGTTGGGTGATGTCCCTTCCGTAGAGGTTGACGTAACCTGCTTTCACGACAGGTTTGGCACAAAACGTAAGTAATCTATCGTTAACCTCGACATCGATATCTCTACTTTCCCCTGAGGAGAGAAGATCAGTGACGGTCTCACACCAATATTCGGGGGCAACTTGGCCAATCGCGGAACTCCAGCTCTGTAGCAGCTCTTTGGCGGATTCGTTTGCGGTTATGATAGTGCCATGTGAATCCAATCGCAAGACTGGATTCGGGTTCTCAGACGGGAACCTCGCTAGACTCTGGATTTCCTCTTCCATCCGTTTGCGTTCGGTGATGTCTCGGATGTTGAATTGCATCACTTTCTTACCGCTGACCTCATAGACGGTGCTGGTGAGCTCTACGTCGATACTCCCCTTTTCTTTGGCTTTAATGGGCAATGGCTCTATGCGGGCGAACTCCTTCTGCCGCAACTTTTCGAAATCAATCTGACGCCTAATATCATTGAATGACTCAATCTCCCAGATTTCCTTCTCTCGAAGCTCTTCAAGTGAAAGGCCTGACAGTTTCTGCAAGGAGGGGTTCGCATCAATGATCTTCGCAGTTTCCGCATCGAGGATTGCTATGCCCTCTTGACTTGCCTCAAAGAGGAGATGATATACTGCCTAGCTTTTCCTGAGATCGTCCTCCATCTGCTTGCGTTCGGTTATGTCTTGATGGGTTCCGACCATTCGGAGCGCTCGACCATTAGAGTCTCGGGCGGTTGCTCTTCCTCGGCCTAGAATCCATTTCCACTCACCGCTCTTGGTCCTCATCCGGAATTCTGTTTCGAATCTTGGAATCCGATTCTCTATGCAATCCTCATTCAGCCCTACTACTCGGTCCAGGTCATCGGGGTGAACGAGATCCTTCCATGACTGTATATGCTC
>JBEKPE010000112.1:0-7461 GCA_049521055.1 Bathyarchaeia archaeon | reverse complement strand
AATAGCAGCTTACTGCGTGAGAAAGGCATTGCAATCTCGCGGGAAGCTCTATCCATATCGGCGGCGCAAGCGGCTCAAGGAAAAACTGCGGTCTACGTTGCCTATGAAAACAGGATATGTGGACTCATTGCCGTCTCTGATAGAATTAGGGACGAGAGCAGAAAGGCAATGGCAGATTTGAGAAACATGAGAATCAAAACGATTATGCTGACAGGTGACAACAAAGTCGCAGCGCAAATCGTTGCAAACGAAGTAGGGATAGATGAAGTATACGCAGAATTGCTCCCGGGGGATAAGGTTGCTTTCGTCGAAAAACTGGTCGCCGAAGGCCACCGGGTCGCGATGGTCGGTGATGGTATCAACGACGCGCCCGCATTAGCGCGGGCTAGTGTGGGAATCGGAATGGGTGCGGGGACTGATGTTGCAATTGAAGAGGCGGACATAGTTCTGATGACGAATGACCTTCAAAAGATTGCAGATGTTGCCAGGCTGAGTAAGAAAGCCTATCGCGCAATAATGACAAACTTCTATGGCACAATCGCGGTAGATGGAATAGGCGTCACTCTTGCATTTCTAGGGTTCCTGAGCCCTCTCTTAGCGGCTGGAATACACGTTGTCTCGGAGCTCATCTTCATTCTCAACTCTGCTAGACTGATCAGATGAAAACGACTCGCATGTTTCTCCTATTCGCGCCAGGCTAAAGATTGGAGGGTCTGGTGATGCGAGCACACACAACGCGATGGACACACTAAAGCCGCTTCAGACCCAGGGCACCGTTTTGATAACCTAGATGAAAGAACCCATTAATCGCAGGGGAGGACCGTCGGATCGAGGTGCACTGCAACTTGGCTGTGAAGAGGAAGCGAGCTCAAGGTCGCATATCTGAACCACAGATCGGCGCAAAAGAGAAAATCGAGGAAGCCAGCTACTTCTTGCGTCGACTCAATAGAGTCCGGCCAGGTGTCATTGGTTACTACCTTAGTGCGTTCCTCAGCGCATGGAGAAGCGTCCTGGACGTACTGCTTTTCGACTTCGCACAAATGTATTCTCTTGGATTCGATAGCAAAGACCGCGTCGACGATGAAGGATTCGAGATTGCTGCAAGAGCCATGAAACAGAAAGAAGCTTTGAGGTTCCTTGCTTGGTGGAGACGACAACTTGAGCATGTTTCGAACAGTCCTCTCTATCGCGCGAGGAACATGATCATTCACCGAGGGAGATCTCCATTGCATCTTAGCTTTCCCCTAACCCCACCAGCTTCCTTACCACCATCCAACCGTCTCGTAATCGAAAAGATTCCCGTCCGAGTGCGCTTCCTCAAGGGAAAGAGGAAAGGGATGATTCTGACAGGCAAAGGGATTCGATCAATCAAGCTCCCTCCACAACCCAAGTGGGTCAAAATCGAACTCGTGTTCGAAGACTTTCCCACACGAAAGGTAACTGATGTCTGTGAAGAGGCATTTAAGAAGATGAAGAGTATTGTGGAAATTGCTGAACGCGATTTTTGGCGACCGAAGGAGAAGAAGGAATCCGCGGAAGTCAGAACCACGATCCAGGTCGTCAGGGATAAGTGAACCGCCGTCATGTGTGTGGGTCTAGTGCTACGGGCAAGTGAATTTGAACCTTCAACCGTCGCCCGATTAACTTATCGGGCCCGAAGATCCATCGTAGGGGTTCTGCACTATGGAAACTCACGTCAAACTGAAAGCCATCTTCACTGCCGACAAGCTTTGAGAATACTTGCGATTCATTCGTGCAAAGTTTAAGGGCAAAACTACCTCTACGGAGGTGTGAAAATATCCTCAGTGCGTGACAGGTTTGCCAATACGTCAACCAATCGTCGTAGTGCTTGGCCATGTGGACCATGGAAAAACTACCTTACTGGACAAGCTGAGGGGCACAACTGTCGCCAAGCATGAGCCTGGGCAAATCACCCAGTTGATCGGCGCAAGCCTGCTTCCGAGTGAGACGATTCGTCAAATCTGCGGCGATCTCCTGCAGCAGTTTCATTTCGAGCTGAAAGTACCCGGGCTTCTCTTCATTGACACACCAGGGCATGAGACTTTCTCAAATCTGCGAAGGAGAGGAGGCTCGGCAGCCGATATCGCGATTCTCGTCGTCGACGTCACGAAGGGCATAGAACCCCAGACGGTAGAATCCATAAATATCCTCAAGAGCCGAAAAACACCATTCATTGTCGCTGCCAACAAGATCGATGCGATCCCAGGATGGAAATCGCAAAGCGACTCTTCATTTCTCCGCTCGCTCAAGGATCAGTTTCCAGAAGTGCAAACCGAGCTGGACAATCGAGTATACACGATTCTTGGGACATTATCTAGGCTCGGATTTCGCGCGGAACGGTTTGATCGAATAGCAGATTTCAAACAAAACGTGGCGATAATTCCAGTGAGCGCGAAAACGGGTGAAGGAATTCCAGAACTGCTCGCCATTCTCACTGGCCTAACACAAGCTTACCTTGAGAACGAACTCCAAGTCACCTCGGGCCCAGCACGTGGAACGGTACTAGAGGTAAAAGATGAACCAGGGCTCGGGACTACGATCAACGCTATAGTCTACGACGGATCGTTGAAGGTTCACGATACAATTGTTCTGGGTGGGCGTGACCGACCGATAGTGACGGAGGTCCGGGCCATACTCGTGCCCAAACCCCTCGACGAGATCAGGGATCCGAAGGATCGATTCACTAGCGTGCGTAGAGTTACAGCGGCTTCCGGAGTTAAAATCGCTGCACCTTCCTTGGAGAGCGCACTTGCTGGTTCAACCATCTACGCTGTGCCGAAAGGAAAGAACACTAAGGAGTACGTTCGAATCATCGAGGATGAGGTAGAGAAGCTTCGAATAAAGACTGAGCGCTCTGGAATTGTCCTGAAGACTGACACACTGGGGTCTCTGGAAGCGATTACCGAAGAGCTTTCACGACATGACATTCCAATCCACTTGGCGGATATTGGTGACGTTTCGAAGCGCGACGTTGTCGAGGCTGAAACAGCTAGCCAAGAAGACCGTTTGCTGAGGGTGCTTCTCGCTTTCAACGTCAAGGTTCTACCTGACGCTGAGGAGGAGTCGAGAATTAGCCAGACACCGATCTTTCAGTCGGACGTTATCTACCATATGATGGAGGATTATTTGAGGTGGAATGAGGAACAACGGAGCGCAGGGGTCAAGGCAGAACTAGACGCATTAGTGAGACCTTGCAGAGCTAGGTTTCTTTCAGGGTTCCTTTTTAGACGAAGCAAACCCGCAATTGTGGGTCTAGAGATTCTTTCAGGCCGTCTAAAACCCAAGTACCCGCTCATATCCTCATCTGGGAAGAAGCTAGGCCAAGTTCAGAGGATTCAGGATCAGGGCAAGGACGTACAAGAAGCTGTTGTCGGCGGTCAAGTGGCCGTTTCCATCGAAGATGGTGTGGTTGGCCGGAACCTCTCGGAGGGCGACACGATTTATGTGGATGTACCTGAAAGGCACTTGAAGACGCTTATGACGAAATTCCCAGGCGAACTAGCTGAGAGCGATCACGAAACGATAAAGGAGTTAATTCAACTCAAGAGGAGAGAGAATCCCGTCTGGGGCTTCTAAGTCATTTTAGCAAGAATTCGCGTTCCGTCGGTTTGGAATATCTCGTAACCTCGCTGCTTGGGAAGAAGATCGACATTTCCCGTTTCGCATTCTCCGGCGAATCAGCTCCATGAATAGCATTTGGGGTGACTTGAAGAGCAAAGTCCCCCCGAATCGTTCCGGCCGCAGCGTTGAGAGGATTCGTGGCCCCCACTAGATTTCTAACAACCGTGACAGCGTTCGGACCCTCCCAGACCATCAAGAACACTGGTCCGGACGTTACGTGCGACACAAGCTCATTGAAGAATGGTTTGCCCTTGTGAACGCCGTATAGTCTTTCGGCCTGATCATGGGACATTTGCATCAGCTTTGCCCCAACCAAGAGGAGACCTTTTCTCTCGAATCGAGAGACTATTTCGCCAATTAACCCTCTCATGACACTTTCGGGCTTCAGAAAAGAAAACGTCTGCTCCGTTTCCAATGCTAAAGGGCCTACTTGCCTCTTTCCTTCTTTCCATAGTAAAGGGTCCACTTTAGTTTCCGCGGATCCCTCTTGTAGACCATCATGCTCTTCCTGCATTTGGTCGAACAGAAGTAGAAAATCGACCCGTCATTTTGTATGAACATGATGCCTGTTCCTTGGTGGAAGTCCTTTCCACAAAAGGAGCATGTATAGGTTCTCGGCAATTCTCAGACGCGTCTCCCTACCTGATCTTCTTGGCTTCCCTCTCTGTTTCCCTAAGCATCAAGATATCTCCCTCTCGTATCGGGCCCTTGATGTTTCTAGTAATGACTCGGCCCTTGTCCCGGCCCTCCAAGATTCTGACTCGTACCTGGATGACCTCCCCGGTCACGCCTGTTCTCCCGATTATCTGAGTAACTTCAGCGGGCGTAATGGCTTCCTCGGAACGCTCCTTGGCCGAACTCATGCCTAAGTTTTAGCCCCAGTTTTCTTCAGTTGATCGATTGAGTCGGTAACTTCCTTAAGCGATTTGGCAGCTTCGCCAGCTTCGAGGACGGTCACCGCCGCACAGCCAACATCGATACCCGCAGCCCGGCCTAGGTCAAGTTTGCTCGGAACGAAAAGGTAAGGAATCTTGCGTTCCTCGCACAGTATCGGAATGTGTGCGACTACTTGGGGTGGGTCCACATCCTCAGCGATGAGAACAAGTCTCGCGACCGCTCTTTCAACCGCTTTTGTACTCTCGTTTGTTCCCTTCCTAAGCTTCCCAGAATCCTTAGCGACCTGTACAACCTGCAGAGCCTTCTCCGAAAGCTCCTTAGGCACTTCGAACTTAACGTAGAACGATTTTGGCATTCGCTTTCACCGCACATTTGCCAATTAATAGCGTAAGGTCATGTGTGCCTTTTAAGAACGTTTCTGCCATGAAATTTGGTTCACCAGCTTGTGAATTAGAGGCCTCCGGGTTCTCTCGTTATGAAAAGAGAGGCGATTGGCTGATCTGTTATGAAACTTGAATAGGCACTACGCCCAGTTGCGACAGGTTGTCGTCGGGAGATGGACTCTGATTCCGATGATCTCCGCGAGTGACGTACTTCAAGCGATCAGCGAGATTCATCAGTACTCGATGCTCTTGATCGAATTCAAGGATTCAACAACGGTGGGTATTCTACACTCCGAAAGCGATTCGATGAGTTACTTCAAACTCCAAGGAGGTCTCAAACCCTCCGAAAGGGTGGCGCTGGTTCGTGGCGTCGAAGAAGGCAATCCCCCTAGCGCCCTGAAGTCATTAACCGTGGAAGAACTGATTCGCGAGGTGGAGGGTCGGAAGGCAAAACACATTTGGCTAGAAGCAGTCGGAGACGAGAAGAGAGAACATGGATTCCTCAGCATCTCGGAACTAAAGTTGTTCCTCCGAAACAATCCCAGCCGGCAATCGCATCAGCACCACTAGGTATCCATTCACTTCGATCGACGCTGGAGCATAGATTCAACCTTCTTCTGAACTTGGTCAATCACTGTTTCTATCTCTCTTAGCTTGTTTGGTCGCAGTTCGGGCAACGCTAGGGCTTTGGAAAAGCCCTCTTCATAACTCGCGTTAGAGATGCGGCTTAAACAATGTAATGTTAATAAAAGGCCCTCAGTCGGTAGTACCGTTCCAAACTTTCAACGAGGTCATCGTATTGGCAAAATTCAAACTGATAGTCTCTGATCCGGCAAGCGGTAAGTCCTCGGCTAGTGAGCTCGAAGGAGCTAGAGCCCAGGCTCTGATAGGCCGTTCACTAGGTGAGACGATAGACGGCTCGCCATTGGGAATCGCACAGTCAAAACTTCGCATAACAGGCGGATGTGACAAGAATGGGATACCAATGCGAGCGGACGTGCACGGTGGGGTGAAGAAGTACATCGTCCTCTCAGCCGGGCCGGGATTCAAACCCACGCGACACGGCGAAAGAAGAAGAAAGCTGGTACGTGGGAGAACGATAACCGAGGAAACCTACCAAATCAACTTCGCGCTTACTAAGGAGGGCCCCGCTGAACCAAAGCGGCCCATTGAGGCGAAACCGGCCGCCGTACCATCGAAGGCAGCCCCGGTGAAACAGCCAGAGAAACCACGGCCCAAGACCGCAGCGAAGAAGCCAGCAAAGAAAGGCAAATAGGCGGAAATTAGCATGGATTTCAAAGTCAAGCAGGACACGTATAATCCGCTTCTCAAGCGGAAAGAAGTGAACATCGAAGTCGACCATGAACGCCAAGGGACCCCGTCTAGATTGGAGTTACGGAAGGCGGTTGCGTCAAAATACAACACCAAACCCGAGAATGTGTACGTAGTAGATATGGAGACGAGGACCGGGACACAAAATTCCCTATGCGTAGTAGAAGTTTATGACGACGCTGAAATTGCGAAGCAAACGGTCCCAAAATACATCCAGACCCGCAATCTTCCTCCTGAGGAACGGAAGAAAGTAAGGGAGCAAGAAGCGAAGAAGGAGGAACCAAAGCCGAAGCCCGAGAAACCTAAGGCCGGAAAGCCCGCCGCCGAGGCTAAGCCAGAGAAACCTGCGGAGGAAGGGAAGGAGGCTAAACCAAAAGCGGAAGCTAAACCCACAGGTGAGCCTGCAAAGAAAGGTAAAGACGGTGAGGCAAAGTGAGCGAAACCAAAGTGAGTGAGAGCAAACCGAGCGAGAAGAAACAACCCAAGGCGAGGCTAGGTGGCCTCTACGAAGTTGATTCCGAAAAGGGAACGATAAAACTCAAGAACCGTAAATGCCCACGTTGTGGAAACATAATGGCATATCATAAGAGCCCAGTAGAGCGTTGGACCTGCGGATCCTGTAGCTTCACAGATTTCGTTAAGGCTAAGTAATTCTACCTTTTTTTTCCATCTGATCGAGGATCGCTTGGGCCTCGGCCTTCTTTGCCTCTGAGACCCTGACGAGAACTATCCCCTTGCCCGGCTGCCCATAGACTACTAAAGAACCAATGGGTGCAGTCTGAACCGCGACAATCGCAAGCAAGTCCTCCTCGCCGTCCACTTCTATTAGATCACCACGACCGAGAACGGCCTGCTCGACGGCATCGCGCGCTTGGACCTCAATCATTCCGGCATGGTTAGTAGTTTTGATCTTCACCTTCGCTTCAAAAGCGTAGGGCTTTGCTCTAGCCCTCTTTTCGAGGTTATCGATAATCATGATATCTGCGCTGATGCCGTTCTGAGCAGCATTTCTAGAAACGGTATCTCCTACCAGAATCACCTTGGTAGGGTTTTCTTTGGCAATGACTTGTTTCAAGATTAGGTTGCATTCTTCCTCGTCTCCTGGCACGAGAACGCCAAGGGGACGACTGAGCGTTTTTCTCAGTTTTGCGGTTAGTACGTAACTTGTCACATGAAACAGCTTGCCGCTAAGAGTCGTCAGCGGACA
>JBEKPE010000111.1:0-7472 GCA_049521055.1 Bathyarchaeia archaeon | reverse complement strand
CAAACGAAGCCGTACAGTTTGATAGGCAAGGGGTGCGATCTAATGCTATCTCACGTTACGAACGTACAACCGAGATTCTTTTGAAACTATGTAGCTTATACCCAGAAGCTCCACAAAATCGACTCTACATGCAGCAAGTCGAAAATTGCAAACGTAGAGTAAAAGAACTCAAGAACGGCACCGTTCAACTCGATGACACGGACAGCTCACAAATCAAGCGTCAACCCAAATTAGACCAATTGATTCTGACCGAGAAACCAGATGTGAAATGGAACGAGATAGCTAACCTACACGATGCAAAGAAGGCCATTGAAGAATCAATAGTCTTTCCATTAAGACGCGCTGACCTCTTTCCACTCGGCTGGCCAAGAGGAATCTTGTTCTTCGGACCACCGGGTTGCGGGAAGACACTACTCGCCGCAGCCATAGCCACTGAGATTGATGCTGTGTTCTACAGGGTGGATGCTCCAGCGATAATGTCAAAGTGGTTAGGTGAATCTGAAAAGAACGTGGCGGAACTCTTCGTGTCCGCTCACAGAGCCGCCACTGATGGGCACCCGGTAATCATATTCATTGACGAAGTAGATTCACTCGTCGGAATCAGGGGCGACGAGGTGGGCGGTGAAGTTAGAACCCGAAACCAGTTCCTTCAAGAAATGGACAGCATCCTCGACAAGAAGAACCCGAGTCACGTCTACATCATAGGCGCCACGAATAAACCCTGGGCTCTAGACGAACCTTTCATCCGCAGATTCCAGAAGCGGATATACATTCCCCTTCCAGGCCCCGAAGCAAGGCGAGAGATGTTTGACATTTATGCAAAGAACCTGAGGCTTGCCAAAGATGTTGACCGGGACCTTCTGGTCGAGAAGACAGGTGGGTATTCAGGGAGCGACTTTCGGGATATATTCCAAGGGGCTCAGACGCGAGTCGTTCGAGAGTTTTTCGAAAATGACGCCCTCGGAACAAAGGGTCAGGCCCGCTACATCACCATGGACGACTTTAGCGCGATACTGCTAAGACGCAAGCCAAGTGTCTCGACGCAAATGCTCGGTTTGTATGATAAGTGGTTTGAAACTTACAAGGCACTTTAAGGAGAAAATAAAGAATGATAGACGCAATAGACTACAAGATCTTGGCGGAACTGGTTGACAATGCGAAGTCTTCCTTCGCCGAGATTGGCCGGAAATTGAGCCTTCACCCGAACGTCGTAGCCTACAGAGTGAACAAGCTCGAAAGGAGCGGTATAATCAAGGATTACACCGCAGGATTAGATCTTGAGAAGCTAGGAGTCGCCGAACAAATTCTAGTGGGCGCAAGTTTCCCACGCGAGGCTGGCCGCGACGACATAATAGAAAAGATCGCAGCCATCCCACAAACGGTTAAGGTTGTGAGCTCGCTCGGTGAACCTGAAAGTCTCGTTTTCCTAGTCGGAAAGAACAAGACCGAGATAGAGAAATTGATGACTAAGCTCAGATCGTTGGACATTAAAATTCAGTATACGGGTTCGATCATACGAACCTTTGAGGAAGGCAGGCTGGGGAACTTCCTCAAAATTCTCGCTCGTGAACACGAGACTGCAGAGATGCAGAACGGAACATTGTGAAGGGGGGATAGATAGAATGTTCAAAGAAAGAACACCATTATCCAAGAAGATTAAGGAAGCAATTCGACCCACACCAATGAAGAGACGGATAAGCGAATGCCTCTTCAAACTAAAGCTACAAGAACGAAAACTTGAGAGAACCTCATACCACATGCAACAACGCGACCAAGCACTGTACGGCAAGTGCGTTCTAGCAGTTCAGGGCAAGAATAGCGAACTAGCGTCCATGTACGCAAACGAATGCGCAGAGCTCAGAAAGATGGCCAAGGTCGTATTACACAGCGAACTCGCACTAGAACAAGTAACCTTGAGACTAGAGACGGTCAACGAATTCGGCCAGGTCGCCTACACCATGCTACCAGTCGTCGGTGTCGTGAGAACTTTGAAAACACAATTGGAAGGAGTACTACCCGAAGTATCAATGGAACTATCACAGGTTAACGAAACATTAGAAGGGCTAACCATGGAAGTCGGTGAGGCAACTGAAAACACCTTCGACCTATCAGCCTCAAGTGGTGAATCGCAGAAAATACTACAGGAAGCTAATTTCGTTGCAGAGCAGAAGATGAAGGAAAGGTTCCCGGAGCTACCGCCAATACCAACCAGTGAAGCACGCGTGTAAATCTAAACCCGAAAACTCCCTCCTCTTCGATCTCTTCTTTTATTTTTCAGGAACCGAGCTTAGGACGGTATTCTCTGAAACGGAAACATGAAAATGAAAATGTAGACCACCACAGCCAAGTAGAAAATCACTACCAACTTCGGTAGCTTCGTATCGGCTATCATATACGCGATTGCCGCGCACACGGCGGGCACGGCACCGAGAAAGTAGAATAGGTATGTAACCCTCTGCCCAAGGATCGCGGCTGGGTAGAAGGGAAGGTAGGTTACGGAGAACAATGCGATCGAGACTAGGCTGAGATCGTCGCGTCTTTGGAGGTAGTTGTATGAGCAGTAGAGTAGAGCAGGAATCGTCAAGAACGAAATTGCGGGGTTCATCGCACCGAGGAAGCTTACTGAAACGTAATTGCTGGGCGTAGCCCCGCTGGTTTGAACGCTGACCCTCAAGTACGGGATCGTAATTTGATTCAATAGCCACTGCCACGGGCAACTTATAATCCCGCTCGGGCAGCTGGAAGTGAGCGCGGCCGAGTAGTCCAGTATGTATTTGATATGGTCGAACGGATTAGAAAACCCGACGAAGTATCTATCCATTATCGTGAGTAGAAGGAAGAAGACGACAACGTATGTTGCGGTATATTTCTCAAACCAGGAGAAGAAATCGCCCCACTTCTTTCTCTTCATTGGATCGTTAATGAATTTGACCACGTGGACACCAACAATCAACGCGAACCCGGCGATCCCCGTTATCTTGGTTAGGGCGCTTAGCGCCATACCAACTGCGCTTAGAAATGAATGGCCCGAAAAATACCAGTAGATTCCCAGCATCATGAACCCTAGAGCAAAGATATCCAACGTCGCGATTCTGCTGTGAACGAAGGCCAGGTTATCGAAGGAGAAGAGGAATACGGAAATTATTGGGATAACTTCTTGCTTTGATATCTTCTTCATCAGAAGGTAGAATGCAAGAATCGAGATCGAGCCGAAGACTACACTAGGAATCCGCCACCCGTATCCATTGTTTCCTAGCACATACATCGAGAAAGCGATTAGCAGCTTGGCTAGTGGAGGATGCTCGTGGTTAGGATCTAACCCTATGGGAACGTTAACGTAAGGCGGCTGCCCGTTCGCCCCTACGCTCTGAGGGATGTGTAAGATTACTCGGGCCACGTTTACGTAGTACCATTCATCGAAGATCAACGATCCTTGGGGTTGATCCAACCAGGCGACACGTAAGATGATATCGACGATGAAGAGAATCAGGAAGATACAGTCGTAGCGGTTATGTAAGGTCAAATCCAGGTGGAGATAGCTTTTGACTTTGGGCCAAGTAATTTTTGAAGCGAGCTTACCGGACAATCTTCTACATCCTTTCGCTTAGCTTGATTCCGAGCAGCTCCATAGAGTTCCGGAGAACGATTTGGATGGAAGCAACTAAGGCGGCTCTCGCATTCTTAACTTGCTCGTCTGCGTGTATAACGTCCACCTTTTCGTAGTATTCATGAAACTTCTCAGCTATCGCACTGGCGTACGTAGCTAACTCTTCCGGCTTCAATTGGTCTGCTGCTTCACAGAATACGTCCGGTAGTTGCGCTATCTTGAATAGAAGAATGTGTTCCAGTGGGTGGGTCAGGAGTGAACAATCGGGTTTGTTTGGTGTCTTCCCCATCTTTCTCAGAATGCTCCCCGCCCTTGTGTATGCGTAGTTTATGAACGGTGCACTGTTCCGTTCTAGGCTGAGAACCCGATCCCAGGTGAACATCAGGTTTTTCGCGCTGTTGACGCCGAGCATTGCAAACTTGATCGCTCCGTAGGCTATGTCGCGTATTATGTTCTGAGACTCCTCTGAACCAATTTCTTGCTTTCTTTCCGTTAGAGTTTGATCCACTCTGCCCTTAGCCTGCTCGACCACCTCGTCTAGTGTGATGAAATGTGCTCTTCGCTTGGACATTTTCACGCCGGGTAATTCAACGAGGCCGTACGCATAATGAACCATATTCAGTGCAGCCCCCTTCTCTCCGAGCGCATATAGGGCAAGACGAATCTGAAGTTGCGGAAGAGTCTGCTCGCTCGCAATCACGTTGATTACTCGGTCAGAGTCCTTGAACTTGACTAGGGAGTAGGCTACGTCACGGGTCGAGTAGAGCGTCGTTCCGTCGCTCCGCACAAGAGTCAGAGATGGAACCTCGTAGTTGGGGGAAAGCCCAAACTGTTCCCTGAGGCTATAGGCCTCCACGATTGCGTTAGCGTCCAATACAAAGGAATCACTCTCTGGTTTGGTGAAAGGTAGCTGTGTCAGCCTGTCCAATGTCTTCTTCACCAAACCGTCCCAGAGGAGCTGGCTCTCCCAGTCCCATTTGTCGAAGACTATCCCGATCTCCTGCAGAGAGGTTTTGATTCCTTCGACGCATCGTTCGACCATTACGCGGATTAGGTGGGTGGTTTCTTTGTCGTTCTGCTCATATTTCCGACCCAACTCCTGAATTGCCCGTTCCGGGTCATTCTCAAGCTGAACCATCTTCACAAGCTTTCCCAAGAGTTCTTTGTCGAGAGCTTCGAGTTCGGCTGCGATGCCGACCCATTCGTCGAGATTAGTTTGAAGTTTCGTCCTTTCGTCAGACTGGTCTGGTGGGATCGTTTTCAGTTTGCGTTTGGTAGTTTCGATCTGGACCGCGCAGTTTGTGCACGCGTAGAGACGGCCGAACCAATGGTCCGCCTTCCCTTCGGGTTCGGGTCGGTTTAGTAGGTTGTAGCCGTAGGCTAGAATCGAGACCTGTCTTCCCACATCGTCGACGTAGAACCGCCTAATCACGGAGTGACCCCTAACTGTGCAGAGACGGGCCAGTGCATCGCCGAGGATGGAATTGCGTGCCGTCGCCATAGTTACCGGCCCGGCAGGGTTTGAACTCGTGTGTTCAACACAGACTCTTATCGGATTAGTAACCGGTACCAACCCATAGTTCTCGTTCTCCATGGCGACGGTGTCGAGGATCAACGGGCCGGCGATTGCGTAGTTCAACCAGAAGTTAATGTAACCGCCAGCATCCTCCACAGCAGCGATCAAAGATTTTTCGTCTAGGCTTATCGCACCCGTAATCTTGCGAGCGACATCTTGAGGCTGTAGATCCTTTTGCCGCGCGATCTCGTGCGCCACCGATGAGGCGAGTTCGCCGAATTGCAAGGATCCCGGGACCGTGAGGCGATGCTGCCCCACAGATGATTCCGGGTAGGTAATCGACAGCGCGGCATTCAGCGCTTCAATACACTGTGCTCTGAATTGTTGGAGGACGGTGGGCAAAGCGACCAGTTTTCCGATCTAATCTACTGGCCCAACAGCGTATGTTCATATGCTTAAAATTAGTTCGCTGACGCGAGTTTAGCAACGGACTAAGCGCATTGTCTACTGGCAGACTAATCGGTGTCGGTTCGAGGTGCTTCTAAATCCCCACTTTTATACGGCTTAAAACCGTCCCTCATCAGGGGCGGGTAGCCTAGCCTGGATAGGGCACAGGCCTGCCCCAGCTACATCCCGTTTTAATCCTGTAGCTCGGGCGAGGTCGGAACCTGAATTATTTTCAGTCATTGCATCCTCACAGCTCGGCACAGTGAAGCTGTGGTTGCTTTGGATTAAAAAATTGTAGAGGTTGTCATGGGTTAGGTAAGGTTTCTAAGAAATTTTAATGGAAAGTTATAGTTGGCTCTTCGAGCCATAACGAAACTAACCATAAGTCACATTAACTCAACGGCATAGGCAGAGATGTGGGGTTTGGCTAATGCGACGAACTACATTAGGCTTGTTTTGTTTCAGCCTACTGTTACTGTTGATGTTCGTATCGTTTACGGTGATTCGGCCTGTTTACAGCACAGGGTTATCTGTAGACGGCTCTGGTTCAAACGCTTGCACTGGGACATCGTGTTCTGTATTGGCCTTCGGAACCAGTAACCCGAATGATGTTATAATCGTCTTTGCGGGCACCATTACTGGTCCTAGTATCACACTCTTCACCCCTACTGATAGTCAGGGGCATCTGAGTTTCACGCTGAGAAAATCTACTCCGTTAACCGTAGGAGAGATGAATGAGTGGTGGGCTGTAGCCTCCCCAGCCCTTTCAGGAGACACGATAACAGTTACTGATTCAGGCAACTCGTTCATCGCTTTACAGGTTTGGGGTATCAACGGGGCGAACACTGCGTCGCCATTCGATTCCTCAGCAGGAGTACCTGCGACTAACAGCGGCACAATCCCTGCATGTGCTACGTTTCCTCCTCCTTGCCCAGATTCGATTAGCGTAACGATTTCCTCCACCTCAAATCCTAACGACATGATGCTAGGCATGGTAGCCGATGATAACTTCCCAGACCCCTTGACGGCTGGTTCAGGCTTCAGTCTCATTACCGTCCAGAACGGTGGGGCTGCTGCTGAGTTCAAGGTTGTGTCTACCACTCAAAGTGGTCTAACCGTTCCCTTCACCATCACCCATCAGGATAGTGAAAGTGGTGCCGATTGGGTTATGATTGCGGATGCAGTGCAAGGCCTACCCACCACGCCCCCCATACCTGAATATCCGTTAGGATTACCGTTACTAGCAATTTTATTGGTTATAGGATATGGAGTGGTTAGGCGTAGAATTAATTACTGAATTATGATTGGGCCATTCGGCCCATCGGGTTTAGGATTAGTCGTATCGGGTTTTGCGTCTGATTATGCCGTATGCTATTATCATGAATATTGCTAGCACCACTAATCCTAACGGGTATTCAGGTATCGGTGAAGCGGCTTGGACTGTGAAGTTCACGCAACTGGGTGTGTCACCCACAACGCTTACACTGTATTGGCCTGCGGGTCTACCAGGCAGAGTCAACGTATACGAGCTAGCGACATGTGTGTTACTAGAGAAAATCATCGAGGCTACAGTACAGCCTGAGCCAGTGAACATCTCAACATCCCCGGCCGCGCTAGGCCCACTCAGTGTAATCGATTGACCGGCTGTCGGGGAGGGAGGGGTGACAGTCAATGCTAGAACAGATGTCAAACTGACCAACGAGACCAAAACAACCAACGTAACCATAAGCCCCCTACTCCGCAAGCCCTACCACTACCGACTAACCAAGTTACGAATAGCTATTTAACATACCGTGTCGAAAAGTGTTACCGTATATTCTATAGAGTTACTGGAAAAATGGGGCCTCGACGGCCCAACGGGTTTAGTTGTAGTCGTTTCGAGTCTTGCGTCTTATCACGCCG
>JBEKPE010000110.1:0-7565 GCA_049521055.1 Bathyarchaeia archaeon | reverse complement strand
TAGGAATGTTAAGGTCCTCGACGTCGAATCCGACGCCAATCACAATCGATCCGTTTTAACGTTCGTTGGGGAACCCGAGGGCGTGAAGGATGCTGGTTTAGCGGTCAGTGCAAAAGCGATCGAGCTGATCGACCTGAACAAGCACAGAGGGGAGCATCCTAGGATGGGTGCCGTCGACGTCATACCTTTCATCCCAATCTCCGACATTACAATGGAGGAATGTGTCCAGTTAGCGAAGGATTTTGCGAAGGAGTTCGCTGCTCGATTCAAAGTCCCCGTCTACCTGTATGAGGCAGCAGCGACGCGGCCCGAGAGGAAGAACCTGGCGGACGTTAGGAAGGGCGAATTCGAGGGATTGCGCGAGCAAATAGGGAAAAATCCCGATAAGATCCCGGACTTTGGGCCCAACGCAATTCACCCGACTGCGGGAGCTACCGCAATAGGCGCGAGACAGGTCCTCATAGCGTACAACGTGAACCTATCGACCGCTAACTTAGACGTGGCGAAGAAAATCGCTAGACAGGTGAGGGGAAAGGACGGCGGACTTTCAGCGGTAAAGGCATTAGGCTTCGAATTGAAGGACCGCGGCATCGTTCAAGTTTCAATGAACATGGTTGACTACAAAGCCAGCCAGCTCTTCAAAGCCTTTGAATTGATCCGAACACTCGCTGAGGAACAGGGCATAGAGATTGTCGAGAGTGAAATCGTCGGCTTGGTCCCCCAAGAAGCCTTGATTGACAGCGCTGAGTTCTATCTCAGGCTCCACAGTTTCAAGAAGGACCAAATTCTGGAACGGAAGCTCGCCGATTCAGTATCCGAGAGACTTGTGTCAATGAGCCTGGCGGTTTTCAGCTCGGAGGTTGCCTCGGAAAAGCCCGTCCCAGGTGGAGGGAGCGCATCTGCCTACTCCGTTGCATTGGCGGCAAGCCTTGTCAGCATGGTGTCCAGACTCACACTGAAGAAGACTGAATACGAAAAATATTGGGCGGCCGTAAAGGAAATTCTCGCAGAAAGCGAAAAACTTCGGTTGCAATCGCTCACATTTGTCGATCGGGACGCACAAAGCTTCGCTACCCTAATGAAGGCTTATCGTCTGCCGAAAGAAACCGACTCCGATAATCAGGCAAGATCCAAGGAAATACAATTGGGGCTCAAGGTTGCGGCTCAGGTGCCACTTGAAACAGCGGAGTTTGCTGCACGCACCGTACACGCGGCCAAGAGGCTTGCTGATTATGCTAACGTCAACGCGCTCTCGGACGTAAAAACCGCCATCTTCCTAGCCCAAGCTGGATTGCAGGGCGCGAGTGCTAACGTCTTAACGAATTTGAGCGGAATCAAAGAAACTGATTATCGTAAAGAGATGGAGCAGAAGCTCAATGCCTTAGAGAATCAAGTTGAGAAGGAAGCGTCTGAGGCGCTAAGTGTTCTTACCACGCGGAGCAAAGACGGCAGCTAGCGCCGCCTTACGAATTCACTTCGCTCCGGTCTTCTCATACATTCTGCGGAACGTCCATCTTATTGCGTTCTTCAGTTCCAGCAGTCTGCGGTCGTCTCCGTAGTTCTGCACATGAATGGACTTGAGGCGACCTTCCTCTTGCTCAACATCGTAGGTGAGCATGTTGTCTGGTTGTAGAGAACCTGCCGTCGCGGCCTCCTTGTCTTTGCTTTGCATGGGCTCCAAGACTTTCGCCAAGAGAAACGAACGTAGAGGTGGCGAATTTGAATCTAGGTTGATACCCGGCTCGGGTAGAACACGAAGGTCATTGGCTTGAATGGTGATTGAAGCAATTCGCACCCCGTCCGTAGTCATGATGGGCACATTGTCAGATGGAGTTCTCTCCGTGGGTTGAGGTTTACTTGGCGGCGTGGGGGTTACAGACCCGATGTCAACCGGCCGGAAGCTCCTCTCCGCAAGAAGGGTATCGACAACCTCCAGAAACGATTTCAGGTAACCCACTTCTTCCTCTTGCTGCTTCAAGCGACGTTCCAGAAACGTCTTCATCTCAGCCAGTTTCTTTGTTAGTTGCTGATCTGGTGCGGCCAAGGAACTTCACAGGGTATGGGCAGAGCTTGACGGCATTAAATAATTAATTGATCGACGCTTCTTGGAAAGGGAGCCAAGCGTTGGAGAGGTGTCGCTTACGAGTGCGGTTCCGCAATAACCCTCTTGAGTTCCCTTTCGGAGTTGTCCGCGGTTATGAATATGGGAACGTTTTCCATGCCTGTCGCAATGTAGCTAGATAGTAGCCATTGGCCTGGAGCGAATTCGAGGGTTTTCTCAAGGATCCCTTGGTCGATTGTGAATGTGCTGCTCACTAGGCTGCGATCGTATGGTCGGGGTAACGGGCCGACGAAATATGTGTGTAGTTGTTGCAAGGCGTTTGTGTTCAGGTAAGCGATCCTCTGGGTCGCTACGCAGCCGCCAAGGCCGTATTTCCTTCCCTGCCGGAGCAAGGTTTCGATTCGATACGTACAGGTAAGGTCGATTCCTCTAGCTTTGTCGTAGGCGGGGATGAATTCTTGGGCTTCGTCAAAGACAAACAGAATCTGTGGGTCGACTTGAAATTCCCGTTTCCTTCGTCTGAGCATCTCGGAGGTTAGGTCTATGGCGAGTTTCTTGATGATATTCGGTTCTGCAACTGATAGGCAAAGCAATCTCGTATCGCCATCCAAAAGGCCCAATAGTTTTTCTGTGGTGTATGCGCTCTTATCGACGGTCTTTGCCGCTCGACTGAGTGATGACTTGAGTTCAGATCTTGTACTTGCCCAAGCAGCGAGCGAGCCGCTCTTCCAAACCTTGAATTTCTCAACGGCGGTTGTTGCAACCGATTGTAGGTAGTCGAGGAATTCAGGAGTTACAATACTAAACCGATCTGCCCGGTTATCCCTTAGCCAATCAAGGACCTTCGCTTCAATTTCGTGGATTGCGTCTAGGTTTACCTGTTTGTCACCTTCCCCTTTCTCAAGAAGTCTAATCTGTTCTAGGATATTCTCGAATGTCGGTGGGGGCCTTCCTGCCTCTGCATAATGTCCCAACTTTCCTTGAGTGAAGATATTCTCCAGATTCTGGGTTAGGTCATATCTTTCGAAGCCCCTAGGGGTCACTATGACTTTCCGGAGGTGGTCGGCGTCTGCGACTGGCACTTCGGTGATAATCTTGCTGTTAATTGTCTTGTCCACAAATACGTCTTGCAGAAGGAACGGGTACTCCATCGAAATATCGAAGATTACGGTCTTCGTCTTCTTGGAATGATAGATTATTCGCCGAAGGATATTGGACAGCAAGTTGCTCTTACCGCCGCCCGTGAAGGAGAATACGCCAAAGTGGTAGCGTACGAGTCGCTCGAAGCTAACGTAGATCGGAACTGCACCATCTTCTTCTTGAAACATCTTGATGGTACCAACGCGTGGGTCTTTCCTAGCGTCATAGGTTGTGGCTATCTTCTCGTTCCACGCGAGCCCCAGCTCATCCAGGAGTTTTCGGTTGTACATCCTATGGATTGTGGCTTTGTTTAGGATGAAGACGCGCTCGCCTACTACAGGATAGGTGAAGCCTTTGACATACCGTTGTTCTGCCCCCTCCAAAATCAGGTCGTAGTTTAGTGGTATTGCGCTGAGTTGTATTATCATCGTTGCCTTATCGTCAGTCTCCCAATCTGCAACGCTCTGTTCAATTATCTCAAACTGGTATGGGTAATAGGTCTGTTCTGAGAGACCTCGCAGTCCGAAATGTTCTGGTCCAATTCGCGAGACTTCAAGAAGGGTGAATCTTTTTCCGCCGTACTTTTTCGCTTTGAAGTTGCGTACTGCTAGAAGCATTCCCTCTTCAAGTAGGCCCATGAGGTCCTTTTGGTATTGGGTTTTGACGCGGCATTCATATTTGGCAGAAAAGCCGGTGGTTTCAGCGGAGATGTCTGTTCGCTTTATGGCGTAGACGGCGGCAAGTCTTCCTTCGAAGCGGCCGTCGAGGTCGGTGAACTGTTCGTTAAGTTCGGTTTCTAGCATTCTCTATTTCGCTCCTTCTAGATCGGAATGTGTTCATGTAGAATGAGTATTTTCGCAGTTTCGGATGCGAGATGAGCCAATGTCCCATTCCTCTGATCATTTGGGATGCGTTGCTTCGCTGGGCTTTGGCAATCTTGTCCGCGATGTATAGGGGTTCATTGTGGCCGAAGATTTCGGGAATACTAGCATGAGTCATGGCTTTCAGCGTAATCATCACCAGTTCTTGAATGTGATTCTCGGAACTCGCTGCTTGCCATAGAATCGGTTCTACCTCTTCAACGGCTCCTCCATACTCGTGTTTCAAGCTTAGAGTTGGCGCCTTCTCTGACGGTAGGTAAAGCCGATCAATGAACAGCACATTGCTTCTGAACTGATCATCGGACTTCGACTTGTCCAATTGAATATATGATTTGACGAAGAGCTGCTCTTGGATTATTCGATTCTTCACGGCACCGGATATGTCTCCTTTCACGTCGTTGAATCGTCCAACAATGGTCTGAAATGAGGTGTCATACTCGACCGTGGCCCACGGAACTTGCACCTCGTCATGGTGGTACATGCTCAGTGCCTGCAGTAACATGCGATCCGTGGTCGCTACGTGTTCGGAATTTCCATCCCAAATGTGACGTTCGACACATAATGGGATGAGATGCGTAATCATGTCCCTTGCGGTTGTGTCTTTGGTTATTCCTATGAGCAGAACCTTGTTGAGTCGGCAGGTCTCTACAAGCATGTTTAATGTGAACAAACAGAGGAAGGCTAAGTCGAGCGTCGTTAGCCATCTTGATTCTCCGCCGTCGGTGATCTGAAGTGGGTTTCCAATGTTGCTCGCGAAAAAGCGTTGGCCGATGTACTCGACCATTCTTTGCGTTCGATCCCACGCCGTCAATAGGTTTGGCATCAGCGAAAATTTCCCATTGGATTCGCTAAAGTACTTGCCCTCATTCGCGGCCCTAGTCAAATATCTGGCCAATTTATCGGTTCTCAACGGGTCTGACTTAATGTTCAATCGGCTTGCAAGCTCGTCCACGGTGAGGGCCGTTTGTAGTTGTTCCATTAGAAACATTGCTGAGTGACGTAGGTAGTCGCCTCGCGGTGGCAGTAGGCCATCACTGTCTCGGGTGCGGTATCTACTGAAAGCAAGATCCTGCTCATCAAGCCTCAAGCCATCGCTGGTAATGCGTAGGGTGGCGCATTCACGTTTCCAGAGAGCTCGTTTAGAGGTGTCATGTAACAGACTCGACTGGGTGCCAGAGAGTGAGCGGTCCAGCAAGATAATTTGGAAATCTCTGGTTTTTGCCATGGTGTAGGCCAAGTAAAGCTCTGAAAACAACATAATCCAGTTGGCTATGGTTGAGTTGTCTACCGTTGATTGATCCGTCAGGGGGCCTGAGATCGCTTCTCCCGCAGAACGGCTGAATGTGCTTTGGGGCTCAACCTCGGGAATCGAATCAATGTAAATTGGGACGCAGCTCGCAAGTCCATGCCCTTTTTCAACAAAATGCGTGTCGTAACTTACGGTGGGGTTTCGGTCTTTTGCGTAGGTAATCGATCCCGTTGCCGCATATGCCCCTGCCCAGAATACTGCTAGGCCACCCAATAGGTTCTGATCCATCGACCCGTCAATCGCGGCAAACCTGGCAGAGGGTTTCTTGAAGATGTCTTGAGCCGTTTCGTATGACCGGTCATATCTGAAGTCTGAGACTAGCAATTTGCTGACCAGGGGCCAGTAAGTGCGGCTTGCGCCTTCAAGCCGCAACCCGCTTTCACCGACCTGACCCTCGGCCCCTTCCTTCAGAATCTGCCCTAGCCTCTTGACGTTCATGCTTAGTATCGACGACATGCGGTTCAGAACACCTGAATAGACAACCCTCATTTACATAAAGGCTGAAGTGTGATCGAGCATCAGAGACGATGGAACCATGAACACGTTTCTTGAATACATGGGCTCAGACATACTCACCCTCTTCGTAGTTGTCAGTCCGATGGCCGTGATGCCGTTCTTTCAGGGGCTTACTGCGAATGCAACTGGGCAGCAGAAGAATATGATTGCGAATCGAGCCATTGTCATTGCGGCCGTTCTTCTGGCATTTTTCGCGCTCGTAGGAGACCTAGTCTTAGGATTCCTTGGAATCACGCTACATCATCATTATGATCGCTGGCGGACTATACATTCTGGTCTTTGCAGTGAAGAACGCACTCAGCCGGGAGGACTACACAGATAGGGACGAGTCGGCTGATGGCAAATCCAAGGGACTGCCCGAGGCTGTCGCTCATAAGATCGCTGTCGTGCCCCTCGCAACGCCCCTCCTCGCAGGTCCAGGCTCGATAGCCACGGTCATGATCTTGAATGACGAACCAAGCGGGATCACGACCACGATAGCAGCAATTGCGGTTAATGCCATTTTGGCTTGGCTCATTCTGAGGTCAAGTAACAAGTTGGCCCGTGTCTTGAGCCCCTCCGTCCTAATGATTCTCAACACCGTCATGAACATACTGATAGCGGCAATTGGAGTTGCATTCGTACTGAAGGGCGCGACCGCAGCATTCAGCATCGGAATCAAGTAAACCCCCTCTACTGTTTCCTAGTCCTCGATTGTCGGCTTCCTGAAGTTACCTTAAATACGGATTCAGGATTGCTCCTATCAAGGTGCCCGACCCATGAGTGACTGTTTTAACACCCGAACCGAACCGGTTTAACCTACAACTCCCACATATCTCAGGCACCAAAGATTTTCCGAGGTCTACTGTTAATGGATAGTGTTCAAACTATAGCAGAAATCTTAGACGGCAAGTTCGATGGAAACCACGTTGCACTGAGAGGATGGCTGCACCACATACGCAGCAGCGGAGGAATTCTGTTCCTACAACTCCGCGATGGCTCGGGAGTCATCCAATGTACACTCAAAAAGGACAAGATTGACGCGACAGCATTCGAAAAACTCAGCGCCACACCGATCGAGAGTACTATTGAAGTCTCAGGTGTAGTGAAGAAGGATCCTCGTGCTCCGCGAGGGTACGAAATCCAAGGAGAGAGAGTGAGTGTGCTTTTCCCCGCGGAGGATGGATATCCTATCGCGAAGAAGTATCACGGGCCTGATTTTCTGCTCGATTATCGGCACTTGTGGATTCGTAACGAGAAAATGCAAGCGACCATCCGATTGAGAAGCCGCTTGATAGAGGAAGCCCGAAGATGGTTAATGGATCACGGTTACCTAGAGGTTCAGGTGCCGATACTCGTAAATGCGGCTGTGGAGGGAGGCTCGACCCTCTTCCCAGTCAAATATTTCGAACAGAAGGCCTACCTTTCCCAAAGCTGGCAGCTTTACGCAGAAGCGATGATCGCTAGCGTCGGCAAGATCTTCACATTCGCACCTTCCTTCAGAGCTGAAAAATCCCGCACTAGGAGACACCTCACAGAATATTGGCATCTTGAAGTTGAAGCGCCCTGGCTTGAACTTGAAGGGCTAATGCAACTCGAGGAAGAGTTAGTTACACACATGTGCCAGCAAATCGCACAGAGGATGCCGGAGGAATTGAAGTTGCTAGGCCGCGACCCA
>JBEKPE010000109.1:0-7581 GCA_049521055.1 Bathyarchaeia archaeon | reverse complement strand
AAATACAACCCTGAAATCTTGCTTCTACAGTGTGGAGCAGATGCCCACGCCAACGACCTTCTCGCACACCTACAGCTAACTACAAAGTCGTACGTGGAAGTCGTTAAAGTCGCCCGCGAACTAGCGCTAGAAGTTGCCGAAGGCCGATTGGTCGTATTTGGTGGAGGAGGGTACAACCCAGCCAACGTCGCAAGAGTATGGACGCTGGTGGCAGCTTCTCTAGTTGATCTGCCAATGCCCGCCGCATCTCCACAAGTTTGGCAGAAATTATTTGAAGCGCTCGTCGGTGAAGCTGCCCCAAAGAGTATCGTGAGTGAAGGAGAGGGTCGAAAGGAACTTTCCAGTCATGTAGACCGCGAGGAGATTCTTAGGACTCTCAAGGATCTAAAACAGCGGTTGTCTATCCTATCCTAACGACCGACATCGTTCGAGTCCATTAGGCGCTCTGTAAGCCCTCTTGGGGTTTGAAAGCTCCGGTAAGAATGTCTCGTTGGACTCGAAGGTAATCTTCGGGTGTTCCCACGTCAGCCCAATAGCCTTCGTGCTTGTAGCCGAATATCTTACCTTCACGCATTAGCTTTGGGAATATGTCCAGCTCTAAGGAGGCTCGCTTAGCCTTCGTGATCTTGCCCAAGACTGAAGGTCGAATGACATACACTCCTGCGTTTATCCACGATTCACCAGCGGGCTGTTTACGTGGCTTCTCGACGAAGCTCACGACCCGGTTTTCAGCATCGAGTTCCACGGCGCCGAAGCGGGCGGGAGTTCTTGACTTCGCCAGGACTATGGTTGCCATTGAATCGGATTTCTTGTGTGCATAAATGAGCTTGTCAAGGTCTAGATCCGAAAAGATCACGTCTCCGTTTAGAGTTAGAAAATCTGAATTGATCATCAGTTCCGCATTTTTGATCGCGCCCCCTGTATCGAGCGGTTCTTTTTCGAAACTGTACTGTAACTGAACTCCGAGCTTACGTTCATCCAAGTAGCGAACAATCTGTTCCTGAAGAAACCCAATGGCTAGGATGATGCGGTCAAATTCGAACCGTTTCAGATACTCTATCTGGTACTCAAGTAGTGGCTGATATCCAATTGGTAGAAGGGGTTTCGGCGTAGCGAAGGTTGTTGGTCTGATACGAGGTTCAAGACCTCCGCATAGAATCAGTGCGGTTCTCTCGGGACGAACCTGTTCCATGCCTAGCTTGAGAAGAAATTCAGCCGTTTGCGAACGGTTGGTGAAACGTGTGCCGTCCACCAAAAGGTCGATCTTGTGCATCAGAGACGGGTCGAGCGTCATACTGAATCGGCGTTTCATAGCTTACAAGTATTACTAGATATGCTTTAATTGTATTACTCACACCTACTATGGATGGTGAACAGCGGTGGAATACTGTCCAGCATGCGGCGATAGAGACCTAACCATAAGACAGAGAGAACACTCAGATACACAAGCCGATCCTTTCGGTTTCCCGGAGGTAAGCCTCATCAAATGCGCCTCCTGCAGAAACGTTTGGTGGGAACGCAACTAACTCTCATGCCCTTACAATACCTGAATCACCCTCCGCCTCAATCGGGCGGATTACCTAGATGATTTTCAGAGTAATCTGTGGAGAATGCGTAATCTCTGACGAATAGGCTAACTTGGTCAGATTTCCGCAATTCTAGTTCTGCAAAAAGGTCTTGTCCGATTCCTTCTCTACAAATCTAAGTTTTTGTTGGCTAACTCGACTTACTAGCAGTTCTAGGTACGAGAAACCGACTTAATATGGAGAATTGGGGGGCATTCGGTCTAAGGTAGGAGCATCGTGATGTACGTTTACCTGTTTGAGGAGGGCAACTCCTCGCTAAGAAGCCTCTTGGGCGGAAAAGGTGCCGACCTAGCTGAGATGAGCGGGCTGGGCTTGCCAGTCCCGCCTGGCATGACCGTGACAACGGAGGCTTGCAATTACTACAGTGCTCACGGCAAGTTCCCTGAGGGGCTGGAAAAGGAGATGCTCAACAAGATGAGCATGCTAGAAAAGAAGACTGGGCGGCATTTCGGGGATGGAGAGAATCCCCTTCTTGTTTCTGTTCGTTCAGGGGCACCGATATCTATGCCCGGCATGATGGATACTGTTCTCAACCTCGGTCTAAATGACAAGACTGTTCAAGGTTTGATTCGTCAAACCAACAACAAACGGTTTGCATACGACGCGTACAGGCGCTTCGTACAAATGTTCGGAAAAGTGGTTCTTGGGGTGAAGGCTGAGGATTTTGAGGCAATCATCACTAAGCACAAAACAAGATTAAACGTAAAGTCCGACGTAGAACTCGACTCAGAGACGCTTGTCCAGATCGTCAATAATTTCAAACAACTTGTTGAGCAAGCGACGCAGAAGCGGTTTCCAGAAGATCCTTCGGACCAGCTCAGAATGGCCGTGGGTGCAGTTTTCGAATCTTGGAACGGACGAAGGGCAATCATCTACCGAGAGGCGAACAAGATCGCCGACACTCTGGGGACTGCTGTGAATATTCAGACTATGGTTTTCGGAAATCGAGGTCCCAATTCTGGGACAGGCGTTTGTTTCACAAGAAACCCGTCAACGGGTGAACCTGTGCTGTTCGGGGAATTTCTAATTAATGCTCAGGGTGAGGATGTCGTTGCAGGCATTCGAACTCCCAAACCGATCTCTGAGCTGAACAGAGAAATGCCGACATCGTATCAGCAGCTGCTGGATCTATGCAGGCTTCTAGAACGACACTTCAAGGACATGCAAGACATCGAATTCACCATTGAGGAAGGTAAACTGTACATCCTGCAAACTCGATCAGGAAAGCGAACCGCAGCCTCGGCAATCAGAATTGCGGTGGATCTAGTTAAGGAAGGCCTTATCACGAAAGAAGAATCCGTCCTCCGAGTACTGCCCGCCCACTTGGAGCAGCTCGTCCACAGACAGATCGACCCGAATTATCAGACCAGACCAATCGCAACGGGGTTACCTGCGTCACCAGGCGCAGCTACTGGCAGAGTCATCTTCGACACGGACGAAGCCCATAGACTAGGTGCCGATGGAGAAAGTGTGATTCTCGTAAGAGAGGAAACAACCCCCGAAGACATTCACGGTATGATCGCCGCTAAGGGGGTGCTCACCAGCAGGGGAGGAATGACTTCTCATGCTGCAGTCGTCGCTCGTGGAATGGGAAAACCTGCCGTCGTGGGATGTGAGCAAATTAAGATCGACCCATCTACAACGAGTTTTAGCTCGGGACGAAATACGATCAAGAAGAATGACATAATAACAATAGACGGGACAACAGGAAACGTTCTCCTAGGTGTTGTTCCCACCGTAGAGCCGAAGTTAGGCTCGGCAGCGCAGCAGTTGCTAGGTTGGGCTGATGAAATACGCGCCCTTGGCGTTCGAGCCAACGCGGACACACCAGAGGGAGCAGCGAGGGGCCGGGAATTCGGAGCTGGTGGAATCGGTCTCTGCAGAACGGAGCGTATGTTCAACGCCCAGGACCGTCTACCGATTGTACAAAGTATGATACTCGCAGCTACTGACGAAGACAGACTCAACGCGCTTGAAAGGCTTCGGCCACTGCAGAAACAAGATTTCAAAGAAATATTCAGAAATATGCATGACTTACCCGTGACCATCAGGTTGCTGGATCTTCCGTTGCATGAGTTTCTGCCGAAGTTTGAGGAACTGGTTGCCGATGTAGCCTCGCTCAAAGCGACAGGAACAAACACGGACCTGCTCGATTCAAAAGAACGGATGCTGAGGAAGGTGATAACTTTGAGCGAGCACAATCCGATGCTTGGGCATCGAGGCTGTAGGCTAGCAATCAGTCACCCTGAGATTTATGAAATGCAGACTAGAGCGATCTTCGAGGCAGCTTCCGAGTTACTCAAAGAGGGAATTAACGTTCATGTAGAGATCATGCTGCCGCTGGTGGGAGAGGCGAATGAGATCCGCTTTCTCAGAACAAAAATAGTTCAGACAGCTGAAAAGGTAATGGAGAGCACGCATACCAAGGTAGACTATAGAATCGGCACGATGATAGAAGTTCCCCGAGCTGCCTTAACAGCTGAGGAAATCGCACAGTACGCCGATTTCTTCTCATTCGGCACCAATGACCTCACTCAAGCCACGTTCGCCTTCAGCCGCGACGATGCCGAAGGGAAGTTTCTGAAGGACTACACGGACAATGGGATACTCAAGGTTGATCCGTTTGAGGTTTTAGATCGGAAAGGAGTGGGCAAATTAATGCAAATGGCTACCGAAGCGGGCAGACGGAGCAACCCGAAGCTCAAGGTTGGAATCTGCGGAGAGCACGGAGGAGAACCCAGCTCGGTCGAGTTTTGCCACCAGTTGCGCCTTGACTATGTTAGTTGCTCACCGTACCGGGTGCCGATAGCTCGTCTAGTTGCAGCTCAAGCGGTTGCCCGAGAAAAATCGGTCAAATCCAAGGAAAATCTGTAGTGCGGCGAGTGTCAGAGACTAGGCCCATAGTCCGCGGGATTACAGCCTGCGTAACGTCATCAAACTACTTGGCAACGACGGCCGGATTCGAGATCCTGCTCGCGGGAGGGAATGCGTTTGACGCGGCCGCGGCCACAGGGTTAGCGTTACACGTAGTCGAACCGCACATGAATGGTATCGGCGGCGAAGCGCCCGCTCTCGTGTATTCATCCAGACAGAAGAAAGTTTTTGCGATCTCAGGTCAAGGAACAGCCCCAGCGGCTGCTACTCCACGATTCTTCCTCGATCAAGGAATCGATTTGATCCCTGGGGACGGATTTCTGCCAGCAACTGTTCCAGCTTCATTTGATGTTTGGATCACTTTGCTGGCTAAATTTGGGACCATGAGTCTGCAACGAGTTCTTACTCCTGCAATCCGACTAGCAGAGCGTGGCTTTCCAGTGTACCCTACTCTGGAAAGAGACATCAAAGCTCACGCAAAACGTTTCCTCGCAGACTGGCCAACAACCGCACGCATCTACCTTCCGAACGGTAAGCCTCCCGTCACAGGCCAACTACTGATCCAACCGGACCTAGCCCGAACACTTCACAGGCTCGCGGCTGCAGAGAGGAGAAACGACGGTACTCGTCTTCAGGGTCTCTTGGCTGCTAGGGAGAAATTCTATTCCGGCTCCATTGCGAGGCAGATCGTGAAATTCGCCTCACAGAATGCCGTGATAGACGCATCCGGCGAACCACACACTTGCCTTCTCGATGCTAGCGATTTCAGCGATTACGAGACAAGAATTGAGAAGCCTGTCTCAGTTGAATTCAGAGGCATGAGGATTCACAAATGTGGACCTTGGAGTCAGGGGCCAGTCTTCCTGCAGCAGCTTCGGCTCCTTGAGGGCTACGACTTACGCAGAATGGGACATAACTCGGCCGACTACGTTCACCTCGTTACTGAGGCGTCCAAGCTGGCGTTCGCTGACCGAGAGAAATTCTATGGTGACCCCCTATTCACTCGCGTCCCGATGGAACTGCTTCTCTCCAGAGCGTATGCGAAGAAACGGCGGAAACTAATCAACATGAAAAGAGCCTCACTCGAAATGATGCCCGGAACAACAACCAATTCGCATAACCGATCCTCGACGGGCCTTCGGGGAGATACGACTCACCTTGATGTTGCCGATGCCGACGGTAACATGGTGTCAGTAACGCCTAGTGGGGGCTGGATTTGGAGTTCTCCGGTAATTGAAGGATTGGGGTTCCCGCTTGGCACAAGGGGGCAGATGTTCTCGTTAGACACATCCCATCCCAATACCCTGGCCCCTCGCAAGAGGCCACGGACAACGCTAAGCCCAAGCCTGGTGACAGTTGACAACAAACCTTTGATGGCATTCGGAACTCCAGGAGGGGACCAACAAGACCAGTGGACTCTCCAATTCTTTCTGAATTTCGTTGAATTCGGCATGAACTTGCAGGCGTCAATGGACGCCCCGACGTTTCATAACTCTCATTTTCCAAGTTCATTCTACCCGCATGACTCTCATCCAGGACGCTTGCATTTAGAAGGCAGGATTCCCTCTGAAGTTAGGCATGAATTGAAGCGAAGAGGGCATCGTGTCGTGTTGGAGGACGACTGGGTGAATGGCAGAGTGACCGCCATTCACTTCAACAAGCGCGACGGAGTGATTAGTGCAGCCGCTTCGTCTAGATACCAAACTCCATATGCAATGGGTATATAGCAAGGCTGCAGTTTGCGAATCGCCGAGCCCGTACGGCCTCAATCTAGAATCCATGATTGAACGTTTATCGGCAGAGAAATGGTTGCACATTTCAAGCGACACGTGAGATGAGGGAGGGGCCTTCCAACGGATAGATCAAATTACCCAGTGGTTGAGGCGAAGGGCCTAGAGAAACGCTTCGACAGAGTCGAGGCGGTTCGAGGCATTAGCTTTACTGTCGGAAAAGGTGAATGCTTTGGTTTTCTCGGCCCAAACGGGGCAGGGAAGACTACGACTATGAGGATTATTGGTTGCGTTTCGCCATCAACTGCTGGCTCGTTTCACGTCTTCGGTTTAGATCCCAGCCGATCTCTAAGGGAAATCAAGAGGCGGATTGGAGTTGTACCTCAGGAATCAAATCTAGACGAAGCATTGCCGGTTGGGGAGAACCTGACAGTGTACGCTCGATTCTTCAACGTGCCTTCACAATTAGCCAATCGACGTGCAGAGGAGTTGCTCAGTTTCATGGAGTTAACTGAGAAGCGGAATGCAAAGGTCGCCGACCTGTCGGGAGGTATGAAGAGGCGATTATTGATTTCTAGGGCACTGATGAGCGATCCTGAATTGTTGATTCTTGATGAGCCGACAACGGGGCTTGATCCCCAAGCGCGGCATCTTGTCTGGGACAAGTTATTTGAGTTAAAGAGCCGTGGGGTCACCCAGATAATAACGACACATTACATGGACGAAGCTCAACAGCTGTGTGATCGGCTCGTTATTATGGATCGAGGGCTGATAATGGAGGAGGGTCGGCCGAATGAACTGGTCGAGAAGCACATTGGCCGGGAAGTCCTCGAGATGCGGTTGCCTGAGAAACTCATTTCTGAGTTACCGAAAGACGATCCTTTGATTCGCGGATTTGATGCTTACAGAGATCTATTGATCCTGTACTCGAACGAGGCTGATGCTCTACTAGATAAGATCCAAGCAATGGGTGTCAAAACAGATTACGCAATCGTCAGAAGAAGCACGTTAGAAGATGTTTTTCTCAAGTTAACTGGGAGGCGTTTGACCGAATGAACCCATTTAAGCCCGTGAGGGTCTCGCCACGGCAAGCGTTTAGAGTCTGGCAGCGAGAGGTCAGCGTCTACAGACACGTCTACAGGTCAACTATAATTTCCAATCTTATGGACCCGTTGATATATCTGCTCGCTTTAGGTTTCGGCTTGGGTGCGTACGTTACACGAATTGAAGGGTTATCCTACATTCAGTTCATCGCACCCGGGCTGATTGCTTCATCGATAATGACCGCTGCGTCCTTCGAGACAACCATAAACACGTTCGTTCGAATCAACTTTGACAAAGTGTATGAAGCCATGATGGCTACCCCCGTAACTGTGGAGGACATCGTCGTC
>JBEKPE010000108.1:0-8070 GCA_049521055.1 Bathyarchaeia archaeon | reverse complement strand
CAGAAGCTTGAGACTACTCAGGTACGACGTTTTGCGGACGCTTCCGTCCCGGCGAAAACCGTGCTCCACGACGTTCTGCTTGATCTCTTGAAGGGGAGTGGAGGAGAGTCATTCTTCAAGGTGCTCGACGAGGGCAAAGCTCAGCATAAACCCGTCATAATACTATTCGTAGGAGTCAACGGGACTGGGAAGACGAGCACCGTCGCTAAGATAGGTTACCTACTCCAGCGCAAGGGATACTCGGTTCTCATAGCTGCAGCCGACACATACCGAACGGGGTCGATAGAGCAAATCGAGGAACACGCACGAAGAATTGGAATCAGAACCATCAAACATGATTACGGAGGAGATGCAGCCGCAGTTGCGTTCGACGCCTCAAACTATGCAAACGCACACGGCACCAACGCTGTCCTAATAGATACAGCGGGAAGGATGCAGACAAACAAGAACCTCCTCGAGGAAATGAAAAAGATACATAGACGGGGTGATACTCACGAAACTTGACGCTGACGCCAAAGGGGGAAGCGCCATATCGATGGCGACAATCATCGGTAAACCCATTCTATTCGCTACGGTTGGACAAGATTACGAAGACATAATCCCATTCGAGCCAGAACAAATGGTCGAAAAGATCGTCGGCTAGGCGAACGACAAATGGCCGTGCTCGTTATCGCGTCTAAGCGCGACCCGGCAGCACAAAACATCGCACAGCAATTGACTCAGTTGAACAATTTTCAAGATACTCAAACCAAGGGCCTCCTTCGGGCGGGGGAGGTTTTCCTCAAACATGTGGAGACCGAAGGGATACACACTGACAGGCTGGACGTAGATTTCGTTCCTGAGACCGTGATTTTTGCTTCGAGGCATCGTAGCGAGAGTAACGAACCCGCCATGACGACTCATTGGACAGGCAATACCACTGGCCGTGCTGATTTCGGTGGCAAGGCCAAGAGCCTTTCACCCACCGACCCCCGACGTCTACGTTCCGCATTATTAGCGCTGGATTCGGCTCGAGAGGCGAGGAAGTTGAACTACGCCGTTACCTTGGAAGCCACGCACCATGGCCCGACTGAGCTTGGGATTCCAACCCTCTTCGTAGAGATAGGGAGCACGGAGAAGGAGTGGAACGATCGGGAGGCCGGAGCGGCAGCGGGCGAAGCAATTTGGAAGGCTGCGACTGACCCTACCATTGGTAAGGCTGCCGTTGGGTTTGGTGGTGGGCATTACTGCAACAAACATTGCGACGCCACACGACGGGACGGGTTTGCTTTCAGCCACATTTTCTCAAAATACTTCTTTGGAGACTACGATCGATCATTGGTTCGTATGGCGTTCGATAAAACGTTGGGCGAATGCCGAACTGCCATCATAGATTGGAAAGGGATTCGCGGTTCGGAGAGATCGGTACTGCTCGATGATCTGAAGGAGATGAATGTTGAAATTGTTCGCGTGTAGATTCAAAGGTTAAAATAGAGGGCTTTTCATTTTCAACACCAAATCATTCCAAGCGCAAAATCCAGAGGGACAATAAGTGAACGCACAAGAATTCTGGGATTCAACCAAACGTCTACTTCATGTCACAACCAAGCCGTCACGGGATGAAGTGTCGTTGATGGTGAAGATCAGCTTTCTAGGAGTGGCGATAGTGGGTTCGCTTGGATTCATCATACGGGTTCTCTTTCTGTTCTTCAACTTGCTCCCGCAAACGTCGACCGGGCCCGCCGGAGCCTCACCTTGATGAGCACCGAGCGTAAGATGCTCATCTACGCCGTCAGAACAACCAGCGGCCAAGAAAGGACGGTTGTGGATCTTATCGCGTCTAGGATAGGTTTGAAGAAACTCCCAATCGTCAGCATCTTAGCACCTGATGTGGTCAAGGGATACATCTTCGTGGAGGCAGCTGGGCCTCATTACGTGGACGATCTTATCGCGGGCGTACGCCATGCGCGGGCGCGGACGAAAGGTGTGATTTCTGCCGAGGCCTTGGATCGGTTCATTGTTACAAAACCTGTAATCGAAGACCTGAAGAGCGGAGATTCCGTGGAGGTCATTAGCGGTCCGTTCAGGGGGTTGAAGGCGCGAATTACGAACGTTGACAAGCTGAAGGAGGAAGTGACGATTGAACTCTTGGAAGAGGGGTTCGCGACGCTTCCAATAACCGTGCATGCTGACTACGTGAAGTTAACCGCTAGAGGAAGTGCACCTGCAGTTGGGCGAGAAGAAGCAAGTTGAAGCACTGTTAAACGGAGGGGAGGCTAATGCGGGCCCACCCCTGGGACCGGCGTTAGGTCCGTTAGGAGTGAATGTGCTCCAAATCGTCAACCGGATAAACGAACTGACCAAAGCCTACGCGGGCATGAAGGTACCCGTTCGCGTAGTGGTTGATGTCGACACAAAGGAATTCGAGGTCGATATTGGAACACCCACCACTTCGGCTCTGATCGTAAAGGAACTTGGAATTCAGAAGGGCTCGGGTAATCCCAAGGCGGAAAAGGTTGGAAACCTTACGATGGAACAGATTGCCAAGATAGGTGCAATGAAAATGCCGAGCAGCTACGCGAAATCAATAAAGACGGCTGCCAAGGAGGTTATGGGAACGTGCGTCAGCTTAGGCATAACGATCGAAGGCAAAGACCCCCGCGAGGTCCAGAAAGAACTGGACCAAGGCAAATGGGATCAACTGTTTCAAAAATCAAGCTAGGCCCTTGGATTAGAGTCCCAGCGTCCGACTGATTTGCATAAGTTCCGCTCCGCGCGTCAGAGACCCTACGACGGCCCCTTTTGAGTTAGCGAGGATCCCCGACTTAACGAAAGGCACGCCCCCATTCGTTGAACTAAGGTCTGTCTCAACATGCAGTGCAGACCTGACCACGTCGAGTTCTTCCTGCGTTGTGTTCGGGCTCAGCATCGCTCCCTTGTTTGTTGCTACACCGAGGGCCCCCACGAATGACAATGTGCCCAACTTGCCGAACGCTGACTCAACTTTCAATTCGTCATTCACCGCCCTCACGACCCATGATGAGGCCTCTGGATGGACAACGGCGCCCTTATCGTTGGTTAAAATAACGTTACCTAGCGCAGTCCATCTAGAATCGACTATTACAACTTTCATGAAGTCTTGTATTCTGTTCAACTCATAGTCTTGAATGGTGTGTGGAACTAGGATAGCGTTGGAGTTCCCAGTCACTAGCGCTCCCACGAGAGTGGAGCTGGCTATGGTGGTGCTGCAAACCTCGACGTCTAGGGTTTCGGCGAACTGGCTGATTTTGTGTTTGGTTAATCCCGGAGGAACAATGGCAATCTTCTCGTTCGCGAAGCAGTAAACGCCGATGTTCGGGCTGCCGAATACGTCCGCGAGGATTATGGACATTCCGAATTTACCAACGCACGAACCAGCGAATCAGCGGCCTAGGTGGTTTTCGCCGGGTAAACTATCACTTTGCCTTCCTTGTCTTTGACGGCGCGAACAGTGATCTTCCGTGGCGGTTTGTTGATACCTCGCGCCCAGAGCTCCGAATTGATCTCGTTACTGATTGCAACCTCATCGGACTTCATATGCCGAGAAACGTAATCTCTCACATCCCTCACTGATCGAGGGGCTCGTTTTCCGCGCGGGGTCACGACATGAACGTGGCGGAGAGGGATTGTGTAGACCTTTTCTTCCACAACCTCAATCTCTTCTTCCCCCTCTGGGGCGGCTTCAGTCTCAGCCGCTGCGGGGACGGTTTCTACGGGTGATTCTGCATCCTCTTCTGGAGAGGTTGTTTCCTCCGTTGAGGTCTCTTCCGTTGGTGCTTCTTCGATTTCCTCTTCCTCAGCTTCGACGATGTTCTCTTCTTTAGACTCACTGGTTTCGCTCATTCAGCTTTTTCCTCCTCTAAGCTTTCAGCTTCGTTCTACGCCATTGTCGTTTCTTCGGATGAGTTCGTGTATGACCGTCAGTTTTCGCCATTACCCAGGTTGGAACGGGCTTACGAGTTTTACCGGCTGCAGCGAGTCTTCGTTTTCTCGCGGTTGGCTTATTTCTTGCCATATTCTAAGCCCTCCGAATTCGAATTTCTTTTCGTGACGACTGCAATTTCGCTAATGCTTCCTTAAGTTGATCGTCCGAGATGGGAACCTTGATCCTGCCGGTTTGTGCGAGTTGTATGAGTTGCATTTCTATCTGTTCCGCGAATTCCGGTTTTACCATTCGTATGTTTGTTAACCTTTGTCTTGCCTCGGGAGTCATTATTTGTTTTAGGGCGGATTGCTTCTGGGCTTCAAATTGTTTTCGAGATTCTGACTGCCTTTGCTCATCTAACGCAGCGCGCTGAAGATCCGAGTATCTCCTTCGCCTGATTTCTGTGAGTTCTTCGTCGGAATACTCCTCATCATTGCTCATCATTACTGGCCTTCCGTCTTCCTGGCACCCTTGAGAATGTCGGCGGCCAGTCGGTTGAGAAGACTAATACCTTCAGCTGTGAGTTTTCTGCCCTGCTTCGCCTCGATTGATATGAAACCGGCTTTCTGGAGTTGCTGGAGCGGTTCCCGGATAGCTGAACCACCTGCAACGCGGGAATGTTCAATATGAGTCCCATGGCGAAGACGCCCCCCATACTCGACCCGTAGACGAGCTATTCCGACGGGGCCGTGAATGTACAATTTCCGTAAGAGTGAAGCGCAACGGGTGTACCACCAATCTGGGTTCGATGGTGGACGTTCTCGGTGTGATCCGGTCTTCGCGTTTGCTGCCCAAACCGGTGGGGCGACTTCACCCACATTCTCTTTCAGGAATTTCGACAGCCGGTCGATTAGGTCTCCCGAAGGAACATCTAGTGGCGTTGGCATGGAATTTTCCGGCTGATAGCGAAGAGGCTAGATTCGGAGAGCGCCATATAAATCTAGTTTACCATTTGAATCGCGGTCTGAACGGAACTTCAGCGCTTTTTGCAACCTTCTGAACTTCCTTTCGTTTGTATACCGTAAAGGTGTGCCCCATTACTTCAACCAACGTCGAACCGGTAGACGCCACAACTCGCTCCGCTAGATCAGTCGTCCCAGTCTCCGAAAGCGCTGCCTTCTGAATCTTCAATTTGACCAGTTCGCGAGACTTCAACTGATTCACCACCTGTTTCATTAAGGCCTCTGACGCACCCTCCTTCCCTATCCAGATCGTCGGGTCCATCTTTCTCGATCTGGACTGCATTCTTCTCAACCGCTTTTTTTCGAAAGCCGCTCCCTCACTGTTGGGTATCTCTTCTTTGCTCCGCAATCCAGGCAGGTAATTAAGACCGTTGTCCCAGATTCCGACCTTGTCCTGACCCGACAATTCACCCCAGGAACTAGGAAACCTCCGCAACCTTTGCAGGTCCTGAGTTTTTGTTCCCTCGTTAATCGAACGCCAGCCTTCATTCCGACTCTCAGTGCGAGCTCAATGTACCGTTTCGCGAGGGTTCGATCGGAGGGGAAAGCTCTCTGGGCTTGACTGAATAGGATCTCTATCCTCTCACGGGCAATTTCCCTAACGTTTCCACCCCTTCGCCAAGCCAAAAGAACCGACCCGATCCCACTCTCTCGAATGCTCTTGTAACCTTTTTGTGGGCTGGAAGAGAGACCTAGTACGATACATCCTTGGCATTGGGCTTGGCCCTGGTCGAATCGGCTCTTCAAATTGTTCCGCGGGAGATTCAATCACATCCACAAATCAAAAGGTACGCCGAACGGCGAGAGAAACAACCAGGCGAGGTTCTGCTTGACAGAGCGTTCCACCATGCTGCGATGCAGAAACTAGCGCGGAAAGGATATCGCGTACAAGTGGAAAAGATGGGGCGGCCGGACATAGTTCACAACGTTCTGCTTCAGATCCTTGAGACACCCCTCAACTGGGAGGGAGGCCTCCGCGTATTCGTTCACACACAAGACGATTATCTGATTTCAATAAACCCCAAGATACGCCTGCCAAAGAATTACGTCAGGTTCGTGGGTCTTATCGAGCAGCTGTTCGCTCAGAAACGAGTTCCCGAGAAGGGAGAGCCGTTGATGCAGATCGAGAAAAGCACCTTGCAACAGCTCGTGCGCAACATTCACGCGAGCAATGTGCTTGGTTTCAGCATCCTCGGGAAACCGACCCTGATGCGTAGTGCCGCCGAACTCGCAAGCAAACTCCAGAACCCCTTAGTGTTCGTCGGTGGCTTCCCCCGGGGGCATTTTGAAAATGGGACGCGGAGCCTGCTAAACGAGATATGGTCCGTGGATCGTGAATCGCTGGACGCTTGGGTTGTCGCGGGCCGTTTCGTTTATGACTTCGAATGGTCCATAGGCGTTGCCCAGAACCGAACGAAGAGCAAGAAATGATTGCTTATGACCGACGACTCGGAGCTAGAACGGCTGAAGCGTCAACGCTTAGCAGATATGCAGAAACGAATGACAGCGAAGCAACAGAGTCACTCTGCGCCTGAAAAAATTGAACCGAGTAAGGTTTTCGAAAAGGTCTTCGTGGGACGAGCCTGGGAGGTTTACCACGCCGCGAGGAACCAGTACCCAGTAATAGCGGATCAGGTTTTCCAAGAACTGGCCGGACTCATTCAGTTCGGCCAAGTGAAGGGGCCGATAACGGGGGAACAGCTGTTTGGGTTGCTTCGCCAAATCGGACTAGACGTTCGGCTAGACACGAAGATTCAGGTTCTGGAACATGGCGAATTGAAATCAATCGCCGACAAATTCAACGGCGGTTAAGGCAGAGTATCTCTGGGCAGCCTATCGGTTTCGTGGGGCTTCCCGTCCCCAGGATCCACGAAAAGTTTGCTGCATTTCTCGCAACGCCAAGCCTCAAAATCCTTCACATGGCCCGGAGCCGCGCTTTCTAATCGCACGTCCATGAGGTACCTGCCGACAAAATCCATTGGCAGACTGCAGTATGGACATTTCATAATCCTTTCAGATTCCTATGGCTGGAGGATTTCAACTCAACCGTCCATTCAACTATGAACTCTCAGGGTATAGATGAATGGAAGCATTTTGCACGGGACGGAACTGCATATATAATATCATCATGATACATCGGGTAGGAAATGAGGAGTTGACCGGTGGCGTCTTCATCATCTAACTCGGAGAAAATCAGGGCGGCGGTTACTTGGCCGGCTGTTGTTTGGATCATAACGATCGTCCTATTCAGAGTAGCTGCGCTGGTGGACCCAGCCGCAGGTGCTGAGCTTTCAGCCAATATCTACTCGATCGCTACCACTCTCGGGTTGCTTCTCGCTGTGTGGGCGGGTTTCGGAGTGAAAATGGCGAAAGGGTCGGTCCAAGAGGCGATTCTTGCAGGAATCGTTGTCGGCTTGGCATTCGCGGTTCCCAGCGTGATCATCTTCGGCCTAGGATTTGTCGGAGCCGCAATCAACGTCACAATCTTCTCGCTCGCAGCGGCATGGGCAGCCTGGGGCTTGAAGTAACAACCGCACACTCCGGTTCTCCACTTTTTCTTGCCACATCTTTCGTACCTCTCAGATTCGTGCCGATGTTAACCTGGTCCTTGGCCCGTAACTGTATGAGAGTCGCGGAAATCTTCAACTCAGCCGTTGGGAGGCCGGAGTGAACCGGTTGACAGCCCGATCCATCCTCCAAAATCAGGGGGTCATCTATGTGTCCGACACTCTTCTTTCTAGCGGCAGATGTCATCGCCGGCGATGACATTTCCCTGAAGGTACTCGCCCGTGATAACGTCTGCGGGAAGCGACTTACCGGTGAGTCTACTTTACAGGACGCGACTCGACTCAGGACTCCGTTACCTAAGTACCGACCTGTACAGGCAATAGCGTGTGGGGCTAGTGGTGCGGCCGCCGGGATTTGAACCCGGGCGTCTTCTCGCCCTCTTTCTGTGCGGGCGATCAGAAGCGTGGCAGGCTTGCGCCAGCAGATATTCTCCGCTGTTCCCGTCCTAGACCAGGTTGTCCAAACCGAATTGTGGTCGGTCTTCTAGACTACGGCCGCAACCGAAGCAATCGTAGGCTATAGGAACTACATAAAGTGCTTTCTGGATATCCTGCTGCTCGAGGCTCGAAAAATTCTGTGAGCATGCCGTAGGTTGTT
>JBEKPE010000107.1:0-7729 GCA_049521055.1 Bathyarchaeia archaeon | reverse complement strand
CTTCGTCAATGTCTGAGACTATAGACTTGAGGCCGAGTCCATCGATTAGGACGCGTTCGGGCTTGTAGCCAACATACAAGTCGATCCATCCTTCAGCTGCATGATAGGCCTGCCTGAATCGGAAGATGCGCCACCCCTTGTGCTCCCTAACCGGTTGAATTCCTCGCAGAAAATCAAGGAAAGCGTACTTGGGCATATTGCGTGAAGACGAAGTCGCAGCCATAGAAATCAGCTATTCAATGCCGCTATGGTGACCCGACGCTAATAAGGTGAAGTTGACCGTCGTTCGATGACACGGTCTAAATCAGAACCTGCACAGCTGCGTCAAGTTTGGAGTAAGTCTTACCAAATTCTGCGGCTCCATATTTCGATTTGAACTTCTGAACAACGTCCGCCACTTCAGCTGAGCCGTGTATCGGTTTGGTGTTCGCGGTTAGTCCTTTGCCCTTCATCCCTAACACCCTTAACGGACTCCTGGCAGAGATTTGCACTTCAGCGTTGACGAGTATGTTCTTATACCATTCTGAGTCGGACCCTGTCACTGGGAGAAGATACAGCTTTCCGCTTTCGAGGACAAACCAAACTGGTCTCGAGCTGTTTCGTCCAGTTTTCTGATCTTTAACCGTAAGCTCTATCGCTTCAGTTGATGTCAAGGCCTTGAGGAACTCAGAATCTGTCATAATGTTGCCACAATACATTTTCCACTTCATAAACTATGCTAGGTATTAATGGCTGATTTTGATTGATTAAAATTCTTAGAAATGGATTCTTCCATTGCACAAAGGATTATTTCCTCAGAAGACTTTCCGTGTCTGGATCACGAGCAGTCCACAAGCTTAGAAAAGCTTGAGCACGAGAGGTTATGGATGAGAAAAGTGAGACTGAATGAGTTTCGCTAGTCTGTATGGTCCCTACTTCAGCTCTTTGCCCACAATCTCGGCCATTCTCCTCTTCCTGTTTAGCATCGTAGTCATGTATGTGATCTTTAGCAGAAGCCAGAGCCCGAGGACGCGCTCCTGGACTCTAGGGCTTACCCTCGTGTCGGCGGTGTTGATGTGGCTTTTCATCTCCGCGAGCCTCATACTCTGCGCTGCGCTTGCAAGTACGTACCAGTCTGCGGTTGCGGAAGGAGTTAGAGAGGTTTTTGGGGACGCGATCCTAATCGCGGTTGTGGGAGGACTCCCACTTACCCTGGTCCTACGTGAAGCTGCACCCAAGATTATTCTGCGTAGAGTGAAGGATCTTCACCTGCCGCCAGCAGAGATTGCTCAATCGTTCGATGCCATCTCAAAGAAGATGGGAGTTGCTTCGTCCAAGCTACTACTAACCAGCAACAGGGGTACAATCTGCTTCGCAGTTGACACGGATAGTCCGACCGTCGTAATGTCAGATCGACTGCTCAAGTTGCTTGACAAGGACGAATTGGAGGCGGTTCTGGCGCATGAACTTGCCCACATTAGAAATTCGGACACCACACTCAAGGCGCTCGTGACTGCATACAGGACGGCCCTTCCGATGGATCCAATCATCAGGATGGTAGAGGGTGCTTTTCACAAAGTGCGTGATTCAGTGGCCGACGAGACCGCTGCGAAGTTCACGAAGAAACCGCTGTCTCTGGCGTCTGCGCTTCTGAAGATTAACGATGCTTTCTCCGGCAGCGATGTAGCCTCGCTCAGCGCATACTCCATCTTGGGTGACAGTTCAGCATCTCTGAATCGACATTCACCACTCAAGGATAGAATTGAACGCCTGATTCAGCTCGGAAAGAGCATCAAAAGTGAAAGCCTGCGATAGTCTCGGAGTACAATTGTCATGAGATAGCTCTCAATCTATGAGAAAATCGAATTCCCTCTGACCTCAAGGTTTCCGATCCGAATCAAGGCGTTTCTTGCAGTTCTGGAGGGCCCCTCGAACTTCAGCCAAGCCATTTTTCCATCCAAATTAAGGGAGGATTAATCGATTCTCCCGACGCCGAACTCATTTAATCCGTAACGACCTAGGACCTTACCAAATCCGTTGTGGCTTTGGCCGTTCTCCGGGTTATAGATTCCACTAAGTAGAAATGGGGCATAATTACCCTTTTCGACTGTCTCTCCCAGCTACCTTAAATACTTAGTCGGCATATATACTCCTTCTAGATGAGTTCTGGAGGTGTTTTGAGGATGGCTAAGAGTCGCAAAGTTAAGATGAAGTTAGGTACCGAGCACGACAAGAACGTAAGACAAGAGGAACAAGTAGCTTAAACCTGTGACGAGTGGCGGACCTCGTTTCCGCCCTAATTTTCTTTCTTTGTTAACTAAACGATTCCCGTGGCAGTGCCTGCTCGACGAGGCTAACGAGGAACTAACACCGGAACCTAGTCAACTAAGTTGTTCTGTTCAAGTGTGAGCCCCTGAAGCTATTGCTGATGTGTAATTAGTCCAACAAATCGTGGGTTCGTATCCCAGTGGCCCACGAAGCTCATGTGTACCGGTAAATTGGGGTCAGAATCCCCTTCCCCGCACCATTTCATATAACCACGTGTATTCCCGAACGCAACTTCCGCCCGACTCTTGGAACATGCGTTATGAACGCAGAAGGAAAGAAAAACCTGTTCAAGGACGCTCCTGAGAGAAGGCTCGAAGTGAAAGTGACCGGTTAGCTGGATTGCAGAGTGAAATTGCGACCGCGTGTCCGCTCGACTACTTAGCTGTATGTCTTTACGAGGGTCTCAAGTTTCTGGGCGGCTTGGGTAGTTACGACTTTCTTTAGGTCGTTTCCTTTGTGGTCTTGAGTTACTAGTAGTGGTCCGAAGTCCTTTACTTCCCAGATCCAGACGAGTTCGGTTGGGCCGAGTTGTTCAAGCAACCGTTTCTTCACTCGCACAATCTTTGAGACGGCTAGGGCTGAGGCTCCGCCTGTGAACTCAGAGTAGACGGCGCCGAATGTTTCCAGTCCCTTCTTCCCTTTTTCTGCTAAACCGCCTTTTCCGATGATGATTTTGGTTTGGTATTTCTCTAGGATTGGTGGGGTTAGGGCGTCCATGCGTGTGCTTGTAGTTGGTCCGCCGGCTAATATTTTCCATTCGTCGCCAATTTTTTTTGCGATTGGGCCGCAGTGGAAGATTGGGAGGCCAACTATTTCGGGGAGGAATGTTTCGAGAAGTTTCTTGTGTGCCTGATCTCTAGCGATTGCTATATCGCCTGTGACATAGAGAACGTCTCCCGTACGAATGTCAGCGACTCGGCTGTTATCTTGTGGGACGTGGAGTCTCAATTCTGCCATTGTTATTTCACCTTGTGATTTTGAAGTGTCCGCCACTCATTTCGGCTTCTGAAACTCTGTTTGCCCAGCATCCGAAAGAGATGGCGATTGGCAGACATGCGGTGTGGGTTCCGGCGGTTTCGATGTGGGCGTCGAGGACGGTGGTGTCACCCCCTAGGCCCATTGTCCCTATTCCAAGCTCATTAGCCGCTTTCACGATCGATGTTTCAAACTGTGCTACTTCGGGGTCGGGGTTACGTGCACCTATTTTTCTGAGCAACGCCAGTTTTGAGTTAACCATGGCTTGAACCGCGGACCCCCCAATTCCAATTCCTAGAATGTTGGGTGGGCAGGTTTTTCCTCCCGCGTCTATGACGGCTTGGAGAATATGTTTCATTATGTCTTGTCTGCTGGCGGTTGGGACCATCATCTTCAGGTTGGTGAAGTTCTCTGAGCCGGCCCCTTTCAAAATCATCTTCATCGTAGTCTTATCCGTACTCTTGTCTATCAGAACTTCTGGTTCGCCAAGGCCAGTGTTGGTGCCAGTGTTCTTCCTTGTGAGCGGGTTAACGACGTTCGCCCTCATCCCGCCTTTCGCGGTGAGGCCTTGAATCGCCTCGCTCAGTGCGCTCTCTACATCCCCCATATGCTCGATCAGTTCCCCTGAAATGAATAGCGTAACTAAACCTGTGTCTTGGCAGAGTGGAAGGTGTCGTTCGTAACTCAAGTTAGCGCTGTTCAGGATGGCTTCGAGTTGTTTCTTTGCTAGGTCCTTTGTCTCGTGAACATGAGCCTCCCTTATCGCGCCCAAAATATCCGGCGGGAGCCCCATCGTAACCTGCGCGAGCATTTGATCCAATATGGGAGGCAAATCATTTGCAGTAAATCCCATGCGACTATCAACCCGTAGGCACCATGGGAAAGAGGCGACTTATGGAACGCGCTCTTACTGCCATTAGAATATATTCTGAGTAAACTGGGTCAATAGAATTAGCGAAGGTATTGGTTTCATAGCAAATCGTCGTATTGGGACCGACTCGTGTGAAACGCGGTCCAATCCTTCGAGGCGGGCTGTTCATACTGTACTGGAGATTTACGTTCTGATACTTCTGATCGATGATACGATTAGTGGAATGAACCAGAAATAGAATCGTATCGGTTGATCCAAGAGTTTGATATTCCAGAATACTGGCAGAACGGTGATAGCGAAGAGTGCTGCGGATACGAACAGAATGTTCCTAGCTCTCGTGTATTTTGCGAGTGATTCTTTTGGAACCAACCCTTTCTCTTCGGTGGCTAATTGATGTGTGAATAACGCGAGAATCAGCATCAGCCCAGCCATGTCTAGGGCATATAGTATTGAAGCATAGTAGAGGAATATTTCATGGGTTAGAAGGTCGAAGGTTATGTTCAGGTAGAAGAGGTAGGGTTCAATCGAGACTAGAAAGAGCAATACGAGGTTAAGGGTGACGGTGGCGCTATCCTCCATCGGAAGAACCGACATTATGTTCGTATAACTCAACCATACAGAGATCAAAATCAGGAAACCAAACCCGAACTCTGAAATGTCAATCACGATGCCGAACGGTTTGGGGGGAAGCCGGGTTATCAAGGGAATAGTGCTGATGGCTAGGGCAAGCCCGAATATGATGTCCGAGAGAGACTCGATTCGGGACCGAGCGATCCGCGGCCCAGCCTGTTTCACTGTTTCGTCCAAGGAGCAATCAGGATTAGTGGCTGAGCTGTGTTGAAAAACTCTTTGATATCAATACTCGAACTCCCGCGGCACAATAGCCTGAAACTCATAGCAGGGAAACGGCGAACAGTAATACGGTCCGTTTACTTCGTCTCATATTTCCGGTCGTCGTCGGTACTACTGGTGCGCGCACACACACTTTACGACGGGCCGTAATGAATTGCGTAACCCGAGCAGTGTAAGCTCGTCAGTAGGACGTTATTCCAGACTGACTCGCCTCGATCAGGATTTTCTAACCGGATGCTCAATAGAAGATGTGATCAGACAACGAACCAATGCCGTCCTTTTGGACCTAAATTTGAAACATACTTGTCTTGGCGCATTTCCAGTAGTGAAAACTACTCGGGACTTTGAATTACATAGGGTAATTTATGTGATCTCTAGAGATAGGTGCTCAGCTTAGAGGTAGTGTACTATGAAAGTTGTTGTCACGTCCGATCAGCACTTAGGTTATGCAAATGCTGACAAGACAGCGTTCAACGCATTCCTCGACAAGCTTAGTGAAGAAAGCGATGTTACGCACTTGGTTCTTCTTGGAGATGTGGTGGATATGTGGAGGAGAGATGCTTCAGGAGTATTCCTGGAACACCACGACACAGTTGCTAAGCTTCTTACTCTCAAATCCAAAGGGGTCCAGGTATTTTACGTGGCGGGAAACCACGATTACCATGTCGTGGATCTTACCAACCCAGCATATCCCTTCAAGTTCCTGAAGGAGTTGACTTTGACTGATGGGCCGGTCACTTATCGTTTCGTTCACGGATACGAGTTTGATCCTGAACAGAAAATACCTTTTATGGCGTTCTTGTGTCGAGTAATGTCCGACACAGGCGGGGCCTTCGAGAGTAACTTATGGGTAGATTTCCATAGCGCGAAGACTATTCTCTCGAAGATGGAACCTTCTTTCGTAAAAGCAGATCTAGCAAAGGTAGCTCAGCGGCTTCACCAGCGCCCTGAGGATAGGCTAAAGGGATCTCTCAACAAAATCAATTTGGCTGCATGTAATTCCGTCAAGCCTGGGGAGGTTCTCGTATTTGGTCATACCCACGTTCCATTCATGAACAAAGCGGAAAACGTGGTGAACAGCGGTTCTTGGGTTAAAGACGCCGCCATCTACAACACCTACGTGGAGCTTAGCGGGGGAAAGCCCAGGCTCTTCGTATTCGGTGGATATGAAATAACTGAACGCACAGATTCTTCACAACTTCAGCCTCACTCTTCCCTCACTTCGCGCATAAGAAAATTGATACATCCAGCAGACATAAAATGAGATTTTGTTAGCTTCTTTGCCAGATTAACCTGTCTTCCTTTATTCTGGCTCTCTTCGCCTTTTCGACCAAGTCCTCAATTGGGCATTTGCTGCATGCCCATTTTGTGCAGAGCTTGGTGAACGTTATATTGCGACAGCATCATGTATAGCTGGTGCGGCGTAGCAATTTGAACCGTCGTGGTTCATAAGTCAAAAGTGTGTGTGGTATCATTGGTGCGGCCGAACCAAATCGGATCGTCGTCGGTACTATTGGTGCGGGCGGTGGAAATTGAACCGCCGTTTTTAGTGTCTGTGTGCATCGGTAGTACTGCACGAACGGACTATACGGGTGTGATGGGGTCGTCGACTTTGATGGTTCCACTACGGATTATGTCGGCGCGAAGACCCCCTCGATGAAGAAGCCCTTCGCTCAAACCTCTGAAGGTTAAGTTCTCGAGGTGATCGCAAGGTTCGCATAACCTCACGCCCTGAAACATGACTTCGCGGCCAAGTCGGAATTGCTTGCCCACTAGATGATTGAGCGGCACGTCACGCGTTACTATGTTTCTGCGTGTCTGAGTGGGTTCCAGTTCGATCTTGAGATCACGTTTCAGAGCTTCAACGGATTCGAGTTCGATAAGTGTGATCTGGCGACCTCCCCCCGGTTTGTTTGAGAATGTTCCAATCTTCTTGTAGTAGCGGTCGCCTTCCAAACCTTCCCCTGCAACAGCCCGAATCTCGTGCACTGAAACCAGTTTTTCAGTCGCCGCTGGAGTAATTTGGATGAAAGCGATTTGTCCAGCCCACTCGGCCATGATTCAAACAAGCTGCTTTTAGTTTGCGACTCAGCATCAATTTAAGCGTTTGACCGACTTTCGTCGTCGTCGCGCACCATGCGTACCACACACACTAAAACGGACGGCTGGGTATGCAAGGTCGCCACAAGAAGCGTTAAGCATATTCTTTCAGTGTAAGCAAGTAAGTTCTTCTAGGAGACGCTATGGATCGATCGGGAGAGGTTTAGACGAGTGCCGCAAGAATGTACCGGCGGAAAGATGTCGATCCTCAAGAAGTTTGAACTGACAATCCTTCTTATCTGTTTCCTATCAACCCTTCCGGTTATCGCGGTTCACGGTCAGCAACCGACGATCGTTTACGTAAGTCCCACCGGTAGCGACGCCAAAGGTAACGGTTCGTCAACAAATCCCTACGCAACCATTACTCACGCAGTAGGCGTCGCCCCAGCTGGCGCAATCCTCATGATCGCTCCTGGGACCTATACCGAATCCGTGACAATAACCAAACCGCTGACTCTGGAATCAGAAAGCTCACAACCGACAAATACAATCATCAATGCTTCCGGTGAGCTCAATGGCGTCGCGATCACCGGCGCAAATGCGAATGGAACGACGATCGAAGGCCTCACAGTTGAAAACGCCAACGCCGAAGGAATATATGTCCAAGACGCATCGCACGTGACG
>JBEKPE010000106.1:0-7729 GCA_049521055.1 Bathyarchaeia archaeon | reverse complement strand
GTGCCAGCGAAGACAGTGTCGATAAGGTCGGTTCTGTTGATGGCTGCGGCTATACCCTGCCTAACGTTGATGTCATTGAACGGAGCCCTGTTCTCGTTGATGACGAGATACTGGATGAAGGCACCGGGGCTCGAGTACACCTTAAGGCCGGGGGTTGTCATCAAGCTCTTGATGTCGGTCGTTGTGAACTGCCTGTAGGCAAGGTCAACGTCGCCTGACCTGATGGCGGCTGCCAGCGAGGTGGCGTCAGGGTAGAATTTGATTATTATCGTCTGGGTCTTCGGGTAGGCTGGATAGTTCCAATAGTTGGGATTGGCAGTCAGAACCATCTCCGTGTCCTTGGTGCCCGACCTAGTCCACGTGGTCAGAGTGTAGGGGCCGAGGCCGTTGGGGTTGCTAGCTGCTGCGTTGTTGGCTGTAAAGTTGACTATTCCAGTCATAGCGTTGCAGGGGTTGCATGTCACTTGGGACACCTTGTTCGGGTTCACTGGATACATAATGGCGAAGGTCATCATGCTGAGGAAACCTGAGAACGGTGCATTCAGGTGGAAGACCACCGTAGTCGCGTCCGGTGTCGTTATGGAGCCGATTATCGCTGAGACACCAAGGCCGCTAAACGCGCCATTGGGGTCGTTTAGGGCCATTCCCCTTTCCACGCTGAACTTGACGTCGGTGGAGTTGAACGGGGTGCCGTCATCATACTTCAGCCCTGAGCGAAGGATGAACGTGTAGGTCAGGCCGTCCGAGCTTTCTGACCAGCTTGTGGCCAACGCCGGCTGAAGGCCGGACGGGCCTGTGTTGTTGGTCCCGGGCGCGAAGTCGACGAGCGGCGCGCCTAGGTTGTTAATCATGTTAATGCCAAAGTAGTCATAGGCGTCGGCGGGGTCGATGGTGGTCTGGACGGCGTCGGTCGTTCCTAGCACAATTGTGTCTTTGTATTGTGGAGCTGATGTCGAGGTCGTCATGGCGGGTGGTACCGTGGATGACTGGTAGAAGTAGTATCCAATGCCGGCCAATATGATAACTATCAGCACGGCTGCTGCAACATATGTTCTGTTTTTCTTTGAAGTAGTTGACATTACGATATTTTCCTCCAATATTCGGAGTGCTCACTGCATTCCTTGCGCAATATAAAAGCTCCCACAAAACTAAGTTTCTAGCTTTTCGAGCCTAATAGTCGGTTCTAGAGCAGATGCGGATATGCTGCTGCCCGGTATTGCGAGTTGGCATAATTAGGGCTAAGGTCTGGTCTCTCCGATCACAAGATACTCCAGTCCGGCTTTCCTTTAGTCAAGGCGATTTCGGATCCTTCAAGTCTAACCGATTGCTCTTCATATTATGAGCATGCACAGTTTTGGGTGCGAGACGTGAGATGGTGAACGGAAGCTTGTGCCAAGCCACTTTGAATTGGCTGTTGGAAGGAAACCAGCCTTCAATCAGGTACCTAGCCCTTACTCAGCTATTGGGGAAGTCGGAGAATGACGCTGAAGTTCAATCCGTGAAGCAAAGGATATCTAAGGTGGGTTGGGCCGCTGAGATTCTTGCCAAGCAGCATCCGGAAGGTTGGTGGGTTGATGGAGAAAGCCTGTACAGGCCCAAGTATCTGTCAACAAATTGGATGCTTCTGATTCTCTCAGATCTAGGGCTCACTAAAGCGGACTCCCGGATCAGCAAGGCTTGTGATCTGTGGATGAGGCGGATGGCTAAGAAGGATGGAGGATTCGGTTCTGAAAAGTGGAGCAAGGGGCACCTTTGTACGGTGGGGAATACGGCAAGAGCGCTCGTAAAGTTCGGCTACGCCGACCACCCGAAAGTTGAACGGGCATTTGACTGGCTCCTGAAGAATCAGAGCAAGAAGGGCGGGTGGAGCTGTTTTGGGAGCGGTAGGAATCTGGATTCTTGGGAACCCATGAGTGCCTTCGCGGTCTACCCGAGACAGAAATGGACCAAGGGCATTAAGCGAGCGGTCGAGAGCGGTGCAGAGTTCTTTCTGGAAAGAGAGCTGCATAGGCAAGGCACGCGGTATGGGCCTTGGTATCGATTCCACTACCCTATCCACTACTATTACGATTTACTTGTCGGCCTCGATTTCATGACGGCTCTCGGTTACGGGAACGACAGAAGACTTGAGTACGCGGTCAAGTTACTGAAGAAGAAGAGGCGAAGTGATGGCAAATGGAATCTTGAAGCGATCCACCCCGATGTCGAGGGGGGGATGGCGGAATGGTTCAGGAAACATCCGAAGGACACCCCTACCCCATTCTCACTAGAGCAACCAGGAAGACCAAGCAAAATGATCACTTTGACCGCAATGCGAGTGCTTCAAAGACTGGGCGAGAACGCTTAGGAAATTCGCGGGGCTGGATTGAGGGCCGCCGGCGGGATTTTCACGCCGTTTCTAGCGGCGCTTTGAACCCGCCCCGTAGGGTCCACAGCCTTGTACCCGATTTGCGGTCTATACGCTACCAAGTTGCGTGGAGATTGTGGTCTCCTCTACGCTACGGCGGCCATCGTTTCACCGTGCGAGCCTGTGCTCATATCAACCTTTCCGACTAACCCTCGGGAGGAATCGAACAGCTTTTCTTTTCTTGCTTCTTCATTGCGGATTGGAGACTTCTCATTGGTTAGAGTGGGTCTGCATGTCTCAATTTCAGGTACGATCGACCAAGCCATAGACCGCGCACGTGAATTACAGTGTGACACGTTCCAGATCTTCACAAGGAACCCGAGGGGATGGAAATACAAGAAACTTGATCGAGGGGAAGTGGATGAGTTTATGCGCAAGAATGAGTCGGACCCGATGACTCCGGTGGTAGCTCACATGCCATACCTGCCCAACTTATCATCACCGAAGAAATCGATTTACAATCGATCGGTGAAATCCCTCTCAGCTGAGCTTGACCGATGCGGAACCCTAGGCGTCCATTATGTAGTCACGCACTTGGGCAGCCATATGGGCAAAGGCCAAGATCTTGGCCTTGAGAGGATCACTGGCGCCATCAACCAAGCTGTCTCGGAGAACCCTAATGAGGTTATGCTGTTGTTAGAAAATACGGCCGGCACGAAGAATAGTATGGGTTCATCCTTCGAGGATCTCAAGAGAATCCTAGACCGTATTGACGATAGGAGGAGAGTTGGAGTTTGCTTCGACACAGCACACGCTTACGCTGCAGGCTACGACCTACATAGCCCTCGAGGAGTTGACGAAACCCTCGTCAAGTTCGATTCGGTTTTGGGTTTGGCCCTCTTGAAGGTAATTCATCTGAATGATTCGAAGAACGGCCTCGGATCCGGACGGGACAGACATGAACACATTGGAATGGGTTACATTGGAGAGAAAGGCTTCAAAACCCTACTCAAGAATGAAGCAGTCCGAGATCTCCCATTCATAATGGAAACCCCAATCGACGAGCGACGAGACGAAGCAGGTAACATGCGAAAAGTCAGAGAATTATCAGCCTGAGCTGACCTCAGCAAAGATCTCATTTAGTTTGACCGCAAACGCCCGACGTGGAATCACAACTTCAAACCCAGACCTCAACGCTTCCTCAGCTGACTTAGCTTCCACGTGGGAATAGTAACCTACCAACCTACAGCTTCCCGGCGAAACAAGCCCTGTCAATGATTCGCGTCGTTTCTCTAAGACGTCAAGGTTCACAAGCAACAATTTGGGCAATCCTCCCTTCAGAGCTACCTCAAGTGCGTTAATTGTGATCATTGTTTTGACTTCGAGGCCGAACCTCTCACCCGCGCTCTCTATTCTCGATGAGAATAACAAGTCCGGTTCGTAAGCCAAAACTAACACAGTCATGGTACGTTCAGCGCTTCGCTGTCGCAGCGCAATTCATTAAAGTTACCCAGCATCATTCTCTCCCATGATATTCAAACAGATCCCGGTAGGCACATTTCAGAACTTCGCGTACATAATAGGAGACGAAGAGACAAAGTCAGCTGCCATTGTCGACCCAGCATGGGAAGTCGACAAACTTCTGAGTCAATGCAAGGAGCTCGGCTTGAATGTATCATATGTAATCAATACCCATTCACACCACGACCATATTGAGGGAAATGACGCGGTCGCGAAACGGACTGGCGCGAAGATCATAATGCACGAAAAGTCCCCTGCACGGAAAGACATTGCCGTCAAAGATGGGGACGCAGTCTCGATTGGGTCGTTGAAGGTTAAGGTGATTCATACGCCTGGCCATTGCCCCGATCACATATGTTTACTCGTCAATGGGATCGTATTGACCGGTGACACACTATTCATCGGGGAATGCGGGAGAACAGACTTGGCTGGGGGCAGTGCAAGCGAAATGTACGACAGCCTCTTCGACAAGCTAATGGTTTTGAATGGTTCTACCCTAGTATATCCAGGCCACGATTACGGAAGCAAACCATCATCAACAATCGGAAACGAACGCACGAATAACTACACGCTCAAACCTCGCACAAAAGAAGAATTCATCAAATTCATGGCGCAACCATAAACCTGCCCTCTTTGCAAAGGCACTCCCATTGAAGACTCAGAATTCAAATGAAATTCTTAGAAAAATCCTGACGACAACTACCAGCATTCCATCTAAAGTCTACGCACCAAGCGACGATACCTTTCTGATGATCGACGCAATTGCGACACTTTCAATCGAAGGGAAGGAAGTTTTGGACTTGGGAACTGGGTCCGGATTGTTGGGACTTTACTGTGCTCTCCACTCCGCACATGTCACCGCATCCGATATCGACGAGGCAGCGATCAATCATACAGCTAACGCCGCGAGGTTACTGGGAGTTGAATTGAAACTCGTAGTATCCGACCTATTTTCCAATGTACCCGGCCAATTTGATCTAATCCTGTTCAACCCTCCTTACCTGCCGAGCAAAGACATCCACGACAAGACAGTCGATGGGGGACACAGAGGAACGGTAGTGATCAATAGATTCCTGAGAGAACTCCCCCTTCATCTTCGGACGGACGGAGAGGCTCTGCTCCTGGTCAGTAGCTTCAATAGCCCCGAGGCGCTGCCTCAAACGCACAATATGTTCGACTTCTCTACTATTGCTGAGCGAGCGTTGTTTTTCGAGGAGCTTAAGATCTTACGGGTGCGTCTTCGAAACGACCTCTCGATTTAACGATCTGATCGCAAGATCATCGTCATAAAATTCCTTCTCTACCACTGGTTTTCTGCCTGCATAGCCTTCATGTTGTGTGTGCCAGAAAGCTACATGGTCCTCGCCAAGTTTCCAGCACAACCAAACACGTTCTCCAAGTCTTACAGCGGGAAAATCGAGCAATCCAATACTCATGTCCTTCAGAATGCATCCCAGCTCCTCAAGTTTCTTGACTTCCCTTTCCAGCCTCTCCATTTTTTCCGTCATCTGATCATCATTTGCCACGCTGTCCACCTCGTTCTTAATCGCAACTACTCGTTCCACTGTTTCTTGAACCTCTGGCAAAACCTGGTCAGCGTGTTTGGGGGTGAAGAAGATAGGCAAAGGTAATCCGCCTTTGGTTTCTCCTAATTGGAATAAGAGTCTTACATCGAAAGTCAATTTGGTCGTGCAGAAGTATGGAGCATGGTCAAAATGATTCGGTGGATAAACGGCAATTAAGCGACGAGAAGCCTAATGAGGATACATACGAATTCATGGGGATGGGTAAGCCTGAGTGCGCGCTCACCGATCGACAGAAACCCGGAAATCTACTGCGAATAGCACAAGTTGGATACTAAAGTCCCTGACCAAGGCGCGAGTCGGACACCTGGCCTCAGCGACAAGAAATGGAAAACCTCTTGTGGTCCCAATTTGTTTCGCGTATCGAGACACTACCATCTATAGTGCTATCGACCAGAAGCCCAAGAGAATAAAGCCAGAGGGCTTGCGCCGGGTCTTGAATATTGTCGAGAACCCGAATGTTTGTCTCCTCGTCGACGACTATGATGAAGACTGGAGAAAACTGAAGTACGTCATATTCCAAGGTAGGGCTACTCTTCTCAATAGAGGCCGAGAGCACAGGGCGGCTCTGTTGTTGCTTAGGAGGAAGTACCGACAGTATCGTAACATGAAACTTGAAAACAGGCCGATTATCAAAATCAAGCTGCTTCGGACAATTGCGTGGAGAGCAACTCCTTCAAACACCCTAACCGCGACTATTTAACCAAAAGAATATCAGAGATAATTACTGTTTGGTCCGAACCCCTAGGAGGGTTGCTATGACGATGAGCAAATCAACTGAGATTGCAGATTTTGAATCGCGCGAATTAGCGGTAGCTGGAAGCTTCTTCTTTTGCGAAATTTGCAATCTAGTCTGCGAGTACGGTGACCTTCTTTGGCAGGAACATCAAAATCAGCTCAAGTTCCACAAGATCAAGCACATGTTTCTGTTGCGCTGTTGGAATTGTCACAAGGTGGTCGTTGACGCCTACGCCGAATTTTCTCCCGAAAGGAATCAATTCTGGTGCAAGAACTGCATCGGAGATATCGGATATCTTAGGTTCAGATCTCCGCCCTGACCTGATCGTAAGACCTCATTTCCAGCGCCTGTTTCTAGCTTTCCAGTAGGCCCTCCAGTATGGATCATACTTCGGATACCTTAGTCTCCTGATTGAGTTTTCACCACGGGCATAAACCAATCGAGACTTCGTTAGCCGCCCTATCACGTTCGAGTATATGCCGGCTGTCTTGAGTCGCGCAAGCAACCTGTTCGTCCTGTTTGGCTTGCAGGTTATGACGAGACTTCCTTCGCTAAGCGAGGTCAACGGGTCGATGTGAAATAGCCTGCATATCCCTTCAGTTTCCTCCGAAATTCGAATCGATTCGAGGTCCAACTCAGCTCCGACCCTGGAGGCGGTCGTGAGTTCTAGGACTGCGGCCACCACACCGCCCTCGGTTGCGTCATGCATCGCGGTAACTCCATTGTCGTGGACGCCGACAGACGCCGCTGTAAGGGAGTCATTTACGGTCGAGACTTTACTCAGGTATGATCGAGCTCGGTTGAAGAGCTTAGAGCCTAGCTTTTTCTTCACCGTCCTGGGAAATGACCTTGCTAGCACGGCGGTTGTCTCGATAGCTGCTCCCTTTGTGAGAATGATCTCATCACCTACATTCCCCATGCTCGAGGTTAAGTAACGATCCTCATCTCCAATGGCGTACATCATCCCGCCGCCGATGATCGTGTAATCGCACCCTTGGTATCTACCAGTGTGGCCCCCGACGATAGCAATTCCTAGTTTCCTACATTCGTCATGAAAGGAGACCCAGTAGTTCGTGAACTGCGTGTTGGTTATCTTTGGCGGAAGGTTGAAGTCGAATACTCCATACTGTGGTTGAAGACCGCTGGTCGTTAGATCTGAGGCAATCAGGTTCACGGAAAGCCAAGCTGAGTCGCGGGCACCCAAAGCGGGTATGTAGGATAACGGGTCTGCTGTAGCTACCATAACTTTCCGCTTCGCAATTCGAACAATTGCGTTGTCCACTCCAAACCTCGGCCCCACGATGACGTTACGGTTCCTAGCGCCCAATTGTTGATAGATCACATTTTGCAGGTAGGAGCGGTTCGGTTTCCCTAGAGAAATAGGCAACACACCTCCATTCTTCGCCAAATTTGATTATCGTTACCCAATGAAAAGAGAGGGGGATCGAGGATCAGTAGTGGTCTTCGGCCATTAGAGGTAGAGTTGCAGGACTCCTCGCCGCACTAGTATGAGCATCACTATCTCGCTGACGATTAGTT
>JBEKPE010000105.1:0-7759 GCA_049521055.1 Bathyarchaeia archaeon | reverse complement strand
CCATGACCGCTCACCCTAAACTCTCCGAACTGAAAGAGACGCTCAAACTACTCGTAAACGGCCGCTGGGCAAAAGAGAACGAGGAATTGAAAGATGGGGACCGAATCACGCTTCTGCCGCCGGTAGGCGGCGGCTAAGCCGGTTGGTCACGCCCAAGAACGACCAAGTCCATTTCATCTCGTTGCGATCTTTCCGACCGTCTTCAACAATGAGAATGCGGTCTTGTGTCTAGCTTCAGTTAGCTCGCTGATTCTTCGAAACTTCATAGCATCCACGACCGAACCCTTCACAGTGTACTTTTTCATTACGTAGGCTTCGTCTGGATCAAGTTTGCCGGTTATGACGTCGAAGAATGCATCTGATCTGCCGGAGAGTACAACGTCTGGGTTCTCAAATTTGCCGTTGTGAAAGTTCGCAGCAGCGTGAGAGATTTCTAGATAGAACTCGTCCTCTCCAATCAAGTCGAATTGGATGACTGAAGTCCAATCTTCCAGGATGGCCTTAGACTCAGGTGTCGATCCAATGAATCTAGCAAGTGCTTGAATTGCTCGACCACACTTTCCGGTCATTTACTGCCCCATCGCTTTGGCCCAATACCGCGTAGATAAACGTTAAAGACAATCATTACCAAGCATCTGGAAGGCTACAATGGCCAACGCAGTCTCTCCCGTCGAATTCAGGACAATTGGAAAACCAGTACCTCGCTTGGAGGCCGAGGAGATAGTCACGGGAAGCGCGGTGTACGTTTACGATATGGAACTGCGACGGATGCTCCATGGTGCAGTCAAACGCAGCATCCTTCCACACGCAGAAATCCTCTCCATAGACAAGGCCCGAGCTGAAGCTCTACCGGGAGTTTTCGCGGTCATCACCAGTCAAGAGATTTCATCCGGGCTGAGAGGGCGTGGTCTCTACGATACACCCATCCTCGCTCAGGGCAGGGTTAGATACGTGGGAGAGCCGATCGTGGCGGTGGCCGCGGAAACCCCTGAGTTGGCTAGAGAAGCCGTTGAGTTAATCGAAGTCAAATACAAAGAACTGGAGGCAATCTTTGATCCGGTTGAGGCTGTGAAAGAAAATCCGCGTGTAATTATCCATCCCAACCTCCCTCGTTACAAACGCTTTAATTCGCAGATTTACCGGGCTGCACTCGACCCAGCTAGGCCCAACGTGAGTAATCGCTTCAAAGTCAGACACGGCGACGTAGGTCAGGGTTTCAAGGAAGCTGACCTAATCGTAGAGAACACATTCAGCACCCATGCCGTGCAACACATGCACATTGAGCCAATCGCCACACTCGCCACAGTCGGACCAGATGGGATGTTAGTCGTATGGACGGCAGGTCAAAACGTTTACCGCGCCCGGAAGGAACTCAGCGATGGCCTCGGAATTCCACAATCCAAAATCAGAGTAATCATCCCTCCATATGTGGGTGGCGGATTTGGCAACAAAGGTCAAACTCACTCGGAACTGATCTGCGCGTGTTTAGCCATCAAGACCCGTAGACCAGTCAAAGTTACTTTCACTCGAGAGGAAGTGTTCGAGGCCACATCAATTAGGCATCCGTCAGTCATCAGAATCAAGGACGGCGTGAAATCGAATGGACGTATTGTCGCGAGGGAGATAGAGGCCATTTACAATGGTGGTGCATACTCACTCGCTGGCAACGTAGCGGTCCGAGACTGCGTCTACGCGTCTGTCTGCGTATATGATGTTCCCAACTTCAAGTTGGACGTTTTCAGAGTATATACGAACCAGGTTCAAGGCGGAGCGTTCAGAGGTTTCGGCACACCTCAAGCACATTTCGCTATCGAATCCCAAATGGACATCATTGCCCACAAACTCAACATCGATCCGATCGAGCTTCGGCTCATGAACATGTTGAAAACCGACGCCAAGAACGCCATCGGTGAAAAAATGCAAAAATTCACGTTACAAGAATGCATAGAAACCGCACAACTGGAAGCGAACAAGATTCCAAAGCCGAGACTCGAAAACAGCTGGGCTTTCGGGCGCGGTATTGCTGTCGCTCAGGAAATGTGTGACGTAAGTTTTCCGAGCATGGCCTACGCAAAATACAACGAAGACAACACCGTAGAGATTTCTACTGTCGTGGCGGATCCGGGAGAAGGCATCAGGACGGGGTTAGAGCAGATCGCCGCTGAAGAATTCAAGCTGCCCATAAAGAATATCATAATTCGGGACTCAGACTCATCAATCGCCCCTGTCGGTCCGGGAGCAAGCGGGAGCAGGCAGACATCACAGCTTGGAAAGGCGGTGAGTCTCGCGTGCCGTGAAGTTAAGGCGCAGATTCTCAACGTCGCGTCTCGCAAGCTGAACCAGTACCCAGATAATTTAGAACTGGCAGATGGAGCGGTGCGAAGCAAGACGGACGCTAGCAAAGAGGTGAGTGTACAGGGCTTGTTCAGGCCTGGCCCAATGGGAGGTGGCTTCGTTGAAGGAATCGGAGAGTTCGCTTCAAGGGCTGTTTGGTATCCTGAAACCGGCGAACTAGATCCCGAGACTGGGCAGTGTGCTACTGATCGTGCGGTCGCTTACTATACACCGGCAGTACAGGTGGTAGATCTGGCCGTTAACATAGAAACTGGGCAGATCAAACTACTCAACATTATCGGTGTATTGGATGTGGGCCAAGTCATCAACCCAATGAACGTCTCCGGCCAGAACGAAGGGGGCATTATCATGGGAGTCAGCACCACAATTCCGGAGGAACTCGTTATTCAGGACGGGGTAGTGATCAACGGCGATCTCAAAGACTACAAAATCTGGACCTCCATGGACTACGTGCCAATCCAATCGAAAATCCTTGAAAACCACTTCGACGAGGGCCCATTTGGCGCGAAAGGATGTGGAGAAGCCTCAATCACACCAACGGCACCCGCAATAACCAATGCAATCTACAATGCAACAGGCATCAGATTCCGATCGCTCCCGGTTACTGGCGAAAGAATTCTGAAGGCGCTCAAGAATAAGAAGGCCGAGAAAGACATTCTGGTAGATTGAGCGTTTCCTCTAGGTTTGCGTTTCAGCGGCTTCCACGATGGATTTGAAAATACTGGTGTACCCTGTGCATCTGCATAGGTTTCCAGCTAATGCTTCACGGATATCGTCTTCCGATGGATGCGGATTCCGTTTGATTAGAGCCGTAGCGGACATGATTACACCGGGCGTGCAGTACCCGCACTGGAAACCCATATTCTTCACAAACGACTGCTGGACAGCAGAAAGTTTTCCACCCTCAGCCAGACCCTCAATCGTCGTAATCTCACGCCCTTCCGCGTGACGCGCAGGCATCATGCACGAATAGATCGCCTGACCGTCCATCATAACCGTGCAGGCGCCACAGCCACCAAAATCACATCCTCGCTTCGTCCCCTTCAACCCAAGATCTTCCCGAATCATGTCAGACAACAAGGCATAAGGCCCCACCTTCAGCTCATGAACCCTACCATTTACTCGCAACGAAACCACTTCCTTCATTAATTTGCCACTACCGTCGGGCGTTCCATTGTCCGCTTGACGCATTTTCTGACTAGAACAAGGGCTGCGTCTCGTTTGTACTCGGCGTCTCCATGAATTTGCGGTATGGCTTTGAACATCTCTAAAGAACTAACGGCTTTGGAAATTGACTTTTCATCAACTTTTGCTCCCTTCAGCCCTTCTTCGCACGCCACCGCGCGCAAGGGAAGTCTGCCTACACCTCCAAGGAAGATTCGGGCATCCGAACAGGTTCCATTCGACGCGAACGTAAGACGACATGCAGCGTTGACCAAGTTGAAGTCGTAAGCTGTCCGCCCGAACTTCAGGAAAGCTGAGCTGGAACGTTCGGGCTGCTTCGGGATAAACGCCTCAACCATAAACTCCCCTTTCGCAAGCGCGTTGAGGAAGAAATCCACCAAGAAATCACCGAGGGGAATGGTTCTTCGCCCTTTCTTTCCTTGAATGACAACAGCCGCGTCAACGGCAAGGAGAGCTGGGGGCAAATCCAATAACGGGAGGGATGTGCAGATTTCCCCTCCTACAGTTGCAACCGCTTGAACCTGCATCGGCCTAATTTCATGAAGAGCCTCGGACAAGACCCGCAAAGAAGCATCACCTACTACTGCTGGAGCCACCATGAATTCAGCTAAAGTTGTCGTAGCCCCAACGTGCAGGCCCTGTTCATCCCTTCGTACATACCTTAAAGGGACACTTCGAAGGCTGATGAGTTGTTTAACCTCATCGGCCAACCCTCTCTTTGCCAGTTCGTAGATCGCCGTCCCGCCTGCGATGATCCTCGCATGCTTACCGTACTGAAAGAGAAGCTCGCACACTTCATCAAGAGTGGTGGGTTCAAAGCAGTCGGTAGGTTTGAAGACCATTCGTTCATCCCTTTGGGACGCGATACTCTCAGTTTGGTGGCCATATTTTCACAGATTATTAAAGAAGTTCTTGAAGATCACTCAACTTTGATAGTCTTCTTCAGAGCGCTCACAAAATTCTTCGACTTAATTTTCAGGTTTAGAATTAGAGCGGCCTAGTTCTTCTTCACGTCGTCAAGTCGAAAAAGCATCAAATCCGAAGGCTTTTATATAAACTCGAACCGCAAATACCCTTTCATGTCACATCTATCTTCGAACATGACAGCAATTTCGCGAACAACAACAATAGTATTTGTCGTCGCGATCATTATAATCGCGGCTGGCGCAGGAGCTTACTTCTATTCATCAACGCCCTCTAGCGCGGTAACTAGCATGACAAGCGCTATGAGTGAAAGTACCAGCATGGCACCGCTAAGTAAGTCCAGCGTTACTCTAACACTTCCTTGGCTTGCAGCAGGATATAATGCACCCTTCTATGCCGCTCTGGACCAAGGTTACTTCAAAGCACAAGGACTTGATGTTTCAATCAGTGAAGGAACAGGGTCTGGAGTCGCAATCCGCGCCGTCGCCGCAGGCACATTCGACTTCGCTGAAGCAGATCTGCCAACCGCTTTAGTGGCGATATCAAAAGGAGTGGACGTCGTATCAATTGCGGCGGTCGATCAGAACACAGGCCTTGCGGCAATCGCGCTGCAATCGAAGCACAGTCTGACTTCTCCTTCTGACCTTTCAGGCCTGACTTGGGGATATCATCCGGGCGGTGCTGGTTCAACAGCCTTTCAAGCCTTTCTCACAGCTAATCACATCGCAGGGTCCTCAATCAAGGGGAATACTTCAATCGGATACCCTGAAGAAGCCTATGTTATGTCGGGCTCAGTAGACTTCATCACTGAATTCGTGGATTATGAAGCAGTAAACATGGTCGACAGAGGGTACGCTGTCTCGATGCTTCCTTTCAATCAGTATGGAGTTAATGAGTACGGCTTTGGAATTCTGACAAACAGCGCAATGATTCAGAATCACCCTGACACTGTCAAAGCGTTCCTTGCGGCCGCAATGCAAGGCGAAATGTACACTATTCAAAACCCAATCGACGCAATCAATAGTGAGCATAACCACGTCGCATCTACAAACGTCACACTCCTAAGAGACCAGTTAGCATCGGCTTTCGCGTACAAGTTGTGGATTAGTCCCGACACTGACACCAACGGGTTATGGTGGCAAACGTCTACGAAGTGGCAAGCAATGGGCCAGTACCTTACATCAATTATGGGCAACAGCACGATCGATTACAACAAAGTCTTCACAAACGCCTTTCTTCCGAGCAGCGCTGCCTTTCCGACCAATCCGGGTACGATAACAGGTGCCAACGTTCCGGGAATCGGGTTCAACATCACCGTCTCGGCAGCAGGCAAAATCGGGTCTTAATGGAAGCCTTGGTATTTCAAGTTCCTTCGTACATACCTCGTCATTCTTCTTTACTTACTATAGCCATATCTTCCTCCATGTTTTCTACACGGTAGAATCTACTTGGTGCATGCAATCGAGTTTTCAGGAGTCAACATGACGTATGCGAAGGAAAAGATGCAAGTTGAGGCGTTGAAGAATGTCGAGCTCGTTGTAGAGCCAGGCGAGTTTTTCTCGATTGTGGGCCCAAGCGGCTGTGGAAAAACTACTATTCTCAAATTGGCCGGGGGATTGCAGAAACCAACTACGGGAAGCATTACACTAAACGGAAGGTCAGTGCAAGAAGCCCGAAAGAATCGCGAATTCGCATTCGTCTTTCAAACTCCCGCGCTCCTGCCTTGGAGGAACCTGAGGGACAACGTCCTTCTACCCTTGGAAATTATCGGTGAGGATACTGAATCTAACCGGAAAAGAGTGTTCGAACTGCTCGACTTTATGGGGCTTTCGAAATTCCTTACCAGCTACCCTTCCGTCTTATCAGGTGGAATGCAACAGCGCGTCTCTATAGCTAGAGCGCTTTCGTTCTCGGCGAAAGTCCTATTGATGGATGAGCCGTTCGGCGCATTGGACGCCATGACACGCGCCAAGATGGGCTACGAACTTCTTCGGATCTGGAGCCAATTCAGGACAACGGTTATTTTCGTAACTCATGATATTCCGGAAGCTGTGCTCTTGTCAGACAGAGTCGCAGTTATGTCCGAACGGCCCGGGAAGATCGTTGACATACGAACCATCGAAATGCCGCGACCGCGGTCCGCCGAAAGCCAAAACGACGCTAGATTCTCACTTTACGTTCAAGCCATAAGGAAACACTTCGGATTGGGATGAAATGGCTAAGATGTCAAATTTAATACGCGAAATAAGGACGTACTCTCTTAGCGTCGGTTTCATATTCATCGTGCTGATTCTATGGGAGGCCTCTACTATTCTCTTCAAAATCCCTCAATACATCCTCCCATCCCCAATAGAAACAATAACCGCTTTCGTAACCAAGTGGCCCGCTCTCTCGGCCGAACTGCTTTACACACTTGAAGAGATCTTGGTCGGATTCGCGATCGGCACGATTGTGGCGTTTGGGCTCGCTATGGCCATCGCAAGCTCTCCCTTACTCCCTAAGATTCTCTACCCAGTCATTGTCGCGGTTCAGGTCGTTCCAAAAATTGCACTTGCCCCAGTCTTCTTGGTCTGGTTCGGATACGGTGAGGTTCCAATCACCATGATCACGGCCCTAATCTGCTTCTTTCCGGTTCTCGTGAACTCTATCAAAGGCTTAGTCTCAATCGACCAACCCATTGCAGACTTGATGACCTCCTTGTCTGCTTCACGACGACAAGTATTCTCGAAAGTTCAGTTGCCTAACTGTATCCCCTATCTTTTCGCCTCGCTGAAAGTGGCGATGACTTTCGCGATTATTGGCGCTATCGTAGGCGAGTGGATTGGCGGCGCTAGCCACGGCGTGGGATATTTGATGCTGGTATACTCCTCGAATTTCGACACGGCTCCCCTTTTCGCCGGAATATTGATGATAACGCTAGTTGGAGTAGTGTTATTTGGGGTGACAGCCGCGGTCGAGAAGCTTGTCGCGCCTTGGGCTCAGCCCGTGGAATTAACCTTCTCAACATAGGAACGCAAAGTTTCCGACACTGTGCGTTTTCGGCTCAGGCGACGATGCTCAGGGCAACGTTCCCGGAATCGACGAAAAACTCTCACTCTCCAGCCTTCTGGAATTCGCCAAAATCTACGCTTTCATGGGTCCATGGATGTGTCAAGCATATCAGTAGAACGAAGGAAATTGATCAGGCTCCCTCAATTTGACTTGCTTCAAGTTGAAGAGAATGAGAGTCTAGCTGCCATAGACGATGGTTTTTGTTTCTTGGTATTGGCCCATGCCTTCGATGCCGTACTCGCGG
>JBEKPE010000104.1:0-7864 GCA_049521055.1 Bathyarchaeia archaeon | reverse complement strand
TTTATCACCTATCTAGATGAATACAATGAAGCAGATGAAGAGCAGGTGAGATATGCGACACACCTGACCGGCATGGACGCCTAGAACCATTTCGAGTGCGAAATGCCCGATTATCCAAGGACCTCCATTGCAACCGAAAAGCCGAATCATTATTCTAGCTCTGTAAGCCCATGGAGTCTTAGGGAGAGGGGTTGTTCGGATGACGAAGAAACTCTTTTGGGAGGACATGTACGCGAAAGAGTTCAAGGCTAAGGTAGCTTCGGTCGCAGACAACCAGGTCGTGCTCGATCAAACCGCGTTCAATCCTCAAGGCGGCGGTCTAGTTGGCGATATTGGATGGTTGGATACTGTGAAGGTCGTGGACACCGTCAAGGGTAATGACGATTCCATCGTACATCTGTTAGATTCGCCGGCAAGTTTCTCGGTTGGGGCAGAAGTGCAAGGGAAACTCGACTGGGACAGGCGCTATAGAATCATGCGAATGCACACATCCGCGCACCTCCTCAGCTCGATCTTTCATAAACAAACCGGCGCTCTAATCACTGGCAATCAAATACAGCCCGACAAGTCCAGACTTGATTTCAGCTTAGAAGACTTTGACAGGGAAAGAATGCTCACCTACTGCAGCCAAGCGAATGAAGCCATCACTAAGAATCCCCCTGTTAAGACTTACTTCATGAAAAGGGAGGAAGCGTTGAAGATCCCAGGCATTACGAAATTAGCTACTGCCGCACCACCGGATGTGCAAGAGCTCCGCATAGTAGAGATTGAAGGTTACGATATTCAAGCGGATGGAGGCGTCCACGTTAAGAGCTTGGGCGAGATCGTTAAGATAGACCCCATGAAATTCGAGAACAAGGGCAAGAGTAACAGAAGATTATATTTCACTATTCCTTGACGACGTCGTCCAAAGGATTCGGCTCGAACATGGCCTCGCCTTGAATGTGCGGTCAAGAGAATAGAGCGCGCCTCAAGACCATCTCAAGAGTGTTCTGATTCGAAAGAGTTGAGCCTCCAAGCCTAACTTTGCCATTAACCTCGACTACAGGAATCACGTGCTTGTAACGTTCGTACAGCTCCGAGCTTTCTGTTATATCTCTCGTTAATATTTTCAAAGGGTGTTCGGTAGCGAGTTTCTTCAGAGCGGAAATTACATTCTCACAGAGGTGGCAGCCCTCTTTCGTGTAGACAACGACGGTAGTCATCTTGTTCACTGGGGCGCGCGGTTGAAACATTGTTTTTCGGGTATTATTTCGGAAAAGAAGGAATAGAAAAAAGGTTCCGATGGTCCATCCGTCAAGTGTTTTACTTGACGAGTTCGCCGGTTGCGAATCGTGGACCAACTGTGTTGATCTTGACCTTCACCTTATCGCCAGGTTTGGTTTGGGGGACGAAGACTACGAAGCCTTCGATCCTTGCGACTCCGTCGCCACGGCGACTGGTCTCTTTGATTTCAACTTCGTATTCCTTCCCTTCCTCGACTGGCTTATGGAAGGAGCGTTCATAGCTCATGCGTTTCACCTCGACTTTTCGTTCGTTCAGCTAGTTCGCCGGGAGAAAACTGGCGCGTCGGAACGTTTGATTACGTATAAGACGGTCGGCTTCAGCCCGTACATCATAGCTTAACACACACTGACCTTGTTGAACCTAATAATCCTACCTAACCAATCGATGAATCATTGTACACTATCGCTATCGGCCATGTTGATGTGCACCACATCGTACACATTCTCGAACCACACTTCAATTTTCGAATCAGTCGATTCACGTAAGAAGGCTTTTATTGGCTGCCGAGCTTCTGCCGACGTTACCAACACTACCAGTATACTTTCACCGGAGGTGAACAATGCTTGACAGAACAAAAAACAGTAACTGAAAGGGCCCCTTCCACCCGAGGCAATATTCCAATCAACACGGTCCTTATTGGCCAAAAAGAGCTCATGGCCTATTGTACTGCAATCGTGATGCAAATCAACAGTGGCACTAAGGAACTTTCCGTAAAGGCACGAGGCCGCGTCATTTCCAAGGCGGTCGATGTGGTTGAGGTCTGCCGCAGACGCTTCTTCGAGGGCAAACTCGAAATTAAGGACGTCATTATCGGGACTGAAGTGCTAGGTGAAGAGGGCCAAACGAGAAACGTCTCCACGATTGAAATTAAGCTCGCGAAGAAGGCTTAGACGCTTTAATCGTGGACATCTAAACTCCTTTTTTCTTAACTTTATTTTTGAAAGGCTTCCGAACGTTGCACAAGGTTGTTATTAGCATCTAAACGACTGTAGCATCGTTCTTGCATGGAGGTAAGGTTGATTCCGGTTCAGCTATCTCATACACTCGAAGTTCCTGGTTCAAGTTACGTTTCCTATAGCTATATCTTACAGCTCTAAAATATCTACATGCAACTACTTTAGTATCTTCAGCGAAAAGCGAACGCGCCTAGTCGTGCGGAGACCTGAAGAAGGTTTGCTTGAAATATAAAATCAAGCAGTACCAGTAAGAACGGGAATAACATCCGAGGTGTAAGTTTTATGATTCTAGTTACTGGAGCAGCAGGCAAAACTGGAACTGCGATTATTCGAGCACTAGTTGCAAGGCGACAGAGTGTTCGAGCATTCGTCCATCGTAAAGAGCAAGTCGAAGCGACGAAGTCAATTGGAGCAGAAGAGACGATTGTTGGCGACATGCGATCATTGGACACACTCTCAGATGCCATGGAGCACGTTGAGGCGGTCTACCACATCTGCCCGAACATGGATCCTAACGAGCTCTCAATTGGGAAGTCTATCATAGAGGCGGCTCGCACAGGAAACGTGGGAAGTTTGGTTTTCCATTCGGTTCTCCATCCTCAAATCGAAGAGATGCCACATCACTGGAACAAGATGCGAGTCGAGGAAGCATTGTTCAAGTCCGGACTGAAGTTCACAATCCTTCAACCAGGTGCATACATGCAGAATATACTCGGAGAATGGAATTCCATTGTCGAGCATGAAGTGTATACTGTACCATACTCTCTGGAGTCGCCCATGAGTCTAATCGACCTCGAGGATATCGCACAAGTTGCGGCCACCGTACTCTCCGAACCCGACCACGTCGGAGCCATCTACGAGCTAGCAGGGCCCGAGGTGCTGACACCAAGCCTGATCGCCTCAATGTTAGAGAGCAACCTTGGAAGGAAACTGCGCGTAGAGCAAATTTCAAGAGAAGCTTGGAAGGAGAACGCGGAAAGATTGGGGTTAGGCGAGTACCAGGTCAATACGCTCGTCAAGATGTTTGAATATTACGATCGCTACGGGCTCCCGGGAAACCCCCGAATAACAAGAACTCTGTTGGGACGCGCGCCTACTCGATTCTCCGAATTCCTAGAACGAACCGTCCACGAGCGCTGCAAACCTTCTTCCTCCAAAGGCCTGTAACCTCCTGATCAAGTTGCATAGATTCAATGCACAAGGTTCTGAGAGTAACAGAGAACTCGAAGCTAGACTTTCTTGGGAACTTCACTTGATCGAGCAGCCTATCGCGTCTCCGAATCGTGTCTTGGGTAGTGAGGTTTTCTTCTTCATCAATTGGTCAAACTCCTCGTCTTCTACTACAGCCACGCATCGGCCTATGCTTGCTTCACCATCTACGAACCGCCATGGGAAGAAGCCGATAGTTGTCCGTTTGTTGAGAAGTAGATCTATGTCGCCTCCGATACATTCCGCGTGAATTATGCCGTAGGGGAACATTTCTATGTGCATTAGCTGGTACTTGTCGTCACTGAAGTATTCGCTGAGTTTCTTCCCGTACTTCTTTTGGAAATGCGCGTCAGCTTCCCGGGCTTGCCTCGGCATCCAGTCACGAATAATAGTGTTCATGGGATGATCAGCGCTACCACAGTCTACGCCGATCCATTTGATTTTCTTCCGCTTCGCCCACTCAGCGAATTCCCTGTCTGGGCCAGGGTGTTTCACCATATACCGAATTTCGTCTGCGGTAGGATTGTCCCAGCCGTATCTATGATAACCAGTGTGTATGATGAGTATGTCGCCTTCTCGGACATCTACTCTCTCCTCAATCATTTGCGAGGAGTAGACGTCATAGTCTCCGGCCGCGTCTGAGAGGTCGACAACAGCTCCAGGACCAACAAGGAAATCCATCGTCAAGCTTGCAATGTCTTTGCCGGGAGTGAAGAAGTGAATCTCTCCGTCTAGGTGAGTCCCTACATGGTTAGAGTGCGTTAGAACCTGTCCATTTGCTCCATTCGGAGCTAGCCTCTTGAAGTATTTCAATTGAAGAGGTTCATAGGTTGGCCAGGGCGGGGTGCTTATCCCGATAGGTATTGTCAGGTCGAGGAATTTCAAATGCAGAACAACCTTGCTGTGGGTTGGGGGATCAGCCTGACAAGCGTTTCGGGTGTTTCTTAGATGCGGCAATGAGTTGCGATATGTGAATTCGTGTTAGTTGGAATGGAAATCGACAATAAGCCTCATATTGCAACAATGTTCCCTCTGGCCGATGTGAATTTTCATGACATATTACGACCCGCCGACGCAAGTCTCAATGACGGAGCACAAGCTACGTGTACAAGACATGGAGGCGATTCTGCGAGCAGTAGACGCTCCATACTTGGAGCAAATTGCTTACCCTCCAAAAACTGTGGGAATGAAAGATGGAACCAAGATTCTTGTCAAACAGGCCACAAGAGCAGACGCCCCCGAAGTACTGAAGGCAATCAGACTTTACATCGACGTCAACAAGGACTTTTACGATATCGTTGCCTGGCGCACTTACGCTGAAGTCTTAGCGTGGAAAATGTACCGAATAAAGGATCACTATCTCCTACTGGGCATCCAGGATGATCAATTGGTTGGAATTGTGAACGCGCGGATGTGGAATAGGAATCTTGGAATTAGCTTACACACTATGTCATTCAAGCGCGGAATAGATGTAGGCCCAGCGCTCTACTTCGCGAAGATGGAGTACGCTTTCGATTACTTAGGTGCAACGGAATGGTGGGCCACGTTTGAAAGCTACATCGGTCTAAGAATCATGGGAACCGAGTGGGCTCCCAAACAAAAACCGTTTCCCGATATGCAACACGAGCTGGGCGGGTCCAGAATCTTCTACACAACCAAAGAAGATTGGGATAACTTCGTTAAGAAGAAGTACGCACGGTACATCGGAGAGCGACCGGCACCGAAGGATCTGCTAAGCAAGGCAGAGAAATTCAAGATCCCAATGAAGGCAGATGTGTAAGTTCAGGCGACCCGAGAGTCGCCTATCCCTTGTTTCTATTCTTTCGTTTTAAGACAACGATAAGCAGAATTGCACCTGCGACAAGAACCAAAGCCACGTACAAGATCCAGGGCGCTAAGTGTAGGGCTCCAGGCGTTTCAACAGCCAGCTCTTCCACTTGAGATTGTGTAGGTAAAGTGACATTATTTCCCTCCCAGATTGCAACGATATGCCAAATGCCGGACATGTTTGGCGTAAATGATCCGTCATAGTACCCGCCGGGGTATGGCCCGCCCGTCGCATTGAGAGTTAGAGTAACGACTTCAGAGGTGTTGTCGGGGCGGGTCAGTATGACGGAAACATTGTCGTGCAGGCATGGGATGCAAGCGAAGAGTAGCCCATTGAATTCGACCTTTTGACCTAGGTTTACTTGGTGTGGGATTACATAGAGCGAGAGTGAGGGTTGAACTACCACTGTGAATGTCGTCAAGGTTGACGCATTCAGGTAGATCAGCTGAGCTTGAAACGAAGCGTTCACGATCCATGGGCCGATTCGCAACAGGTAGGTTGTGTTCACCAAGTCTTGGAATATGCCACTAGGGCTATTGGTGATCATTGTGACATCGCGCGTCGGATTCTCATCACCCACCCTGAAATACTGAAGCCTAACTGAGACCAAGGGAATTGGAAGGTTGTCGGAGACAGATGAGAGCCGTCCGGTGACTTTCAATATTTCTCCGCGGAGCGGCCTATCATTACTAAGGAACAGCTCGATCTTAGCACCCTGGGTGGGGTTTTCGGATCTTCCGGTGAGCATCAATTGGTAGAATACAAGGATAGTCAAGGTGACGAGGAACAATCCCTTGACGAATCGGGCAGCAACATTCAGTCTGATCACGAGTCATCACTGTATCTTGTGTGGGGACCTACTTACCTAGGCCATGTGCTAATACGGATTGCCGCATCTAATATCAGCCTCGAAGCACATAGAGTATTTTCTGCAAATATCGCTACGTATGAAATGCCGCAAGCCTCTTTAGTTCACGCAGCGCTTCCAGAAAATGGAACCCTTGATGGAAAGCACAAGAACGAGCCCCAAGAACGAGTATGCTCTTGTTGCCGAGGGAGTCACGAAGCGATTCGGGTCGCTTTTAGCAAACGACAACGTTACATTTAGTCTCAAACATGGAGAGGTTCATGCGCTCTTAGGAGAGAATGGTGCGGGCAAAACCACGCTATGCAATATTCTCTACGGCCTAATGCGCCCTGATTCGGGCAGAATCTTAGTCAGCGGCGAAGTGGCGCAGCTCCACTCTCCTCGGGATGCCATGCGAGCAGGAATAGCCATGGTACATCAAGAGTTTATGCTCATCTACACGATGACCGTGGCCGAACACATTTCAATCATCGAATGCGAAGGGGCGAAGGAAGCATTCGTTGATTTCCGTACTCTAGATAGACAGATAGAGGATGTGGCAAAGAAGTTTGGTCTCGCTGTTGATCCACATTCTACGATCGGCGATCTTTCTGCCGGCCAACGACAATCTGTTGAAATTCTAAAAGCCCTATACAAGGGGGCGACCATATTGATACTCGATGAACCAACTTCTGTCCTAACTCCTTTGGAGACACATGAGCTATTCTCTGCGTTACGCCAAATGGTGGCGTCTGGAAAATCCATTGTTTTTGTCTCTCATAAGATCGATGAGATTCTCGCCGTCACCGACAACGTGACGGTTTTGAGGCAGGGCAAGGTTGTTGCCACTGCGAGCACCAAGAGAGTGACCGGCCCTGACCTGGCAAGAATGATCGTCGGCCGCGATGTTGTGTTCCGCGTGAAGAGGCTAGAGGCACAAGTGTCTGAGCCATTCCTTGAACTTAGCGAGGTATCTGCGCGCAACACCTTGGGCTTGGAAGCACTAGAGCGAGTCTCAATCTCCGTCCGCGGCGGAGAGATTCTTGGCATTGCCGGAATCGCCGGAAACGGACAGAAGGAACTTGTCGAAGTTGCAACGGGTATGCGGAAACCTACTAAGGGTAAAGTTACTGCGATGGGCGAGGATGTTACAGGCTGGGCTGCCGATGCGATTAGGAAGTTGGGAGTAGCTCACATCCCTGAAGACCAGAAGACAGGACTAGTCTTCGACTTCACATTATCGGACAACCTCATCATAGAACCACATGTAGCTAAAATGTTCACAAAGGCCGGTTTACTGGATCCTCGATCTATTCACGAAAAACTGACGACGTTAATGTCCGACTACGATGTTCGCGCTCAGTCGCAAGACGCGCAAGCCTGGACGCTCTCAGGAGGCAACAAGCAGAAGTTTCTGCTGTCGAGAGAGCTATTCTGGGAACCAAAGATCATAATCGCCCACAACCCAACAAAAGGATTGGACGTGGCTGCAACCGAGTATACGAGGAACCTCCTCATGAAGCAAAAGGAGAAGGGAAAAGCCGTTTTACTAATCTCCAACGAGCTAGACGAACTTTTTGACATGAGCGACAGGCTAGCTGTCATCTGCAATGGGAATATAACGCAGCCAATCCCAACTCGGGATGCGAAGATGGAGCAGATAGCGACTCTAATGACCCAGAGTAGGTCCTTAGGTACGGTTAGCAGCTGAGTACCTATTCGCTTTTCTTGTATGGT
>JBEKPE010000103.1:0-7938 GCA_049521055.1 Bathyarchaeia archaeon | reverse complement strand
CGGTTCCTATAGCTCCTGGAACATTCAACTGACCTTGCCAGTCTCAGCAAGCTGTCAGAATATGGGCGGATCATTGTGGGCTGTGGGCAACGCTTACGACACGGTAGCAAATACGAACGTAGGCTCCGCGAATACCGCGATCAACTCGAACGGCGGTTACAACGGCGGCCAACTAGTGTTCACGCTCCCACCTTCGGTAGTGGAGCATCAGCTGCAAATTTCAATCACGGTCTACAGCAACTACAACAACGGACAGTATGGTTCAGCTGTGGGCTCAACTTCGCAAACGTTAACCATACATTCGAATAGCTACTCAACACCAGCGTACCCGCACAACAATTCCCCGACTTACCCGTCCTATCCGTCTAACTATTACCAATCTTACCCGTCTTACTACAACGGTTATCCAATGTACTATTACTACTACAACGGCAACTACTACTATTACTATCCAACGAACTACTACAATTACTATCCAAGCTATCAACAAGTTAGCGGCTGCTACAACGGCCAAGCTATCGTTTACTACAACGGGGCGTACTACTACGTGCGCTGCTACAAGTACTACTACCATCACCGCTGAAAACGCGTAAATGCATAAGCCTCTGGAGAGCGATCGGAAAGCTCGATTCCCTCTTTTGTCAAACAAAACGAGAGCCTAAAGTGGAGCGCAAATTCGAAGATGAACGACCATCGTCTCGAATAGACCTACGATCTATAACGCCGACACTTGGGGCAAATCCTACAAACCCTTGTCCACCGGTAGTTTGTTGACGATCGGCATCTTCCAACCCAAACCGAAAGCCTTCTTGGTTATCTTAATTACTGGAGCGGCTTGGCGTCGTTTATACTCAGCAAATCTCACACGTCGCAAGCAATCATCCACTACCCTCTCATCGTAACCTTTCCGTAGTAGCTCAGCCCGCGATAGCCGGTTCTCTATGATGTCGTCGGCGAGTGGAGATACGATCGCGTAGTCGAATGGGTCAAACTGGTCGGGTTTCAGTTCTGCTGAAGGAATCTTATTGAAGCAGCTTTCTGGGATCACTGTTCGACCAGTTCTCCGGTTGTAGTGCTGCGATAAGGCATAGACCTCAGTTTTGCTGACATCCCCTATCACTTCAAGGCCGCCGCTCATGTCTCCATACAACGTGGCATACCCTAACGCCAGCTCTGTCTTGTTCCCAGTTGCCAATACAAGCCCGCCGAACTTGTTGGACAAGGCCATCAAGAGGCTTCCCCTTATTCGCGATTGGAGGTTCTCTTCAGCCACATCAGCAGGGCGCTCCTTGAATGGATGTTTCAACTGTTGTAGGTAGGCGGCGAATATTGGTTCAATGGCAATTGTGAGAAACTCTATTCCTAAGTTGTCGGCAAGTACTCGCGCATCGCCCTTGCTATGGTTGCTGGAGTAACGGGATGGCATGGAAATACCGGTTACATTCTCTTTACCTAGCGCGGTTGCGGCGATTACTGCGACAAGCGATGAGTCGATGCCGCCACTTAACCCAATGTAAGCGTGTCCAAACCCGGTCTTTCTGAAATAGTCCCTCACTCCGAGGACTAGAGCATCGAAGTTTTCCTGTTCAGCCGGCAGCGATGGCGCTGTGACCTCGGTAGTTTCATGGTGAGCGTCTATGTCGATTATGATAAGGTCCTCCTCGAACTGCTTCCCAATACCAATCAATCGTCCTTCACCGTCAACTGCCAAGCTTTCCCCGTCGAAGACCAACTCATCCTGCCCACCGACCAGGTTCACATAGAAGATTGGGACCCCCAAACGCTTCGCCTTTCGTTTCAAAATGTTCAACCGTGTCTCGCGCATGCCCGCGTGGAATGGCGAGGCGTTAATGTTCACGATGAGGTGTGCGCCCTGTTCTGCGAGGGCGTCAACCACCTTCACCCCATACCCAACGGCCTCGTCCCAGATATCCTCACAAACCGAAACTCCTAAGGTTACATCCCGTCCTTGGATCTCGACTTTCACGGGTCTGTTTTCGAGCGCAGGAGTGAAGTAACGTTGCTCATCGAAGACATCATATGTTGGCAGTAAGGTTTTGGAAATTACCTGCTTCACCTTCCCTTGGTAAATCACTGCCGCCGCATTGTAGAGGTTGACTTCATCGTAGTCAACGAATCCTACGACTGCCGTAATTGAGCCAATTTCCTTCGCCAAGTCGTACACATGTTGTTTGTTGAGTCGAACGAAATCTTCCTGCTCTGGTCTACGATTACCGCCGGGCGGACGGGTTTCGCGAGGAGGCAAAAGATCAAGTGGCGGATAGCCGGTCATTGCCATCTCGGGAAAAGCCACAAGGTCGGCGCCTGTTTCTGCAGCTTTCCTTGCATATGCAAGAATGACTCGAGAATTACCTTCAAGATCACCGACGGTAGAGTTGATCTGTGCCATCGCGACTCGCGGCATTGCAATCGACGCGATTACATACCTGTGGCAAGAAAGGTTTTGCCGTCGTAAGCGACCCACGCTTCCAATCACACAGGCTTGAGCGAATGTCGTCTTGGTGTTGGGCAGAGTGGTTCGTTTCGGCAAGATCCGCAACCCCATCCGCATTGCGAACTTGACCCACAGAGCCTTTCTCGCACAATTGTACTGCGGTTCGGAACTTGACAACCCCCTTCAGCGTTTTCAAATCCGGTTTGCAGGGGATATGACCATGATCCGCCGAGAACAGATACATATTCTGCAGAGGGGCCAGCGGCACAGACAAGCCGACCAGGGGAAAACAGCTCGGGCGGATAGCAGACCTTTTGGCGCACTAGTTTAAAATACGTACAACCAACACGAACATCAGCGGCATTCAGAGAACGATTGCTTTGACTCTTTCGCGAAAAACCAGACTCATACTCGTGCTCTTTGTGGCTCTGGTCGCAATCAAGGTGATTCTTGCGATGGTAACCCCTCCGACTATGCCGGTCATCTATTACCTTGAGGTCCAGAGCTATACGCGGTCGCCTGACTCAACGAACCCTTGGGGCAGATTCAACAACGCCACCCTCAGTGTGTGGTATTCTCTCCCAATCGATCATCCCCCCCTCGAGACCTTCTTGACAAGTAAATCGATTTTTCTTCCGTTTTCTCTTCAGCTGCTCTTGTTGTTGGTGAAGCTCCCGCTAATTGCGGCTGATGTCCTGATTGCATTTATCCTCCTTAAGCTCGGCAAACTCTTATGGCCGATGACCAATCGGCCATACATCGCGGCGTTGCTGTGGTTCGCAAACCCTTACGCGATCTTCGTAACCGAGATGATGGGAGCCGTTGACGTACTTCCCGTAGCGTCTATCATGTTAGCTCTCCTGCTCGTGGTTAAACGAAAACATGCTCTTGGCGCGGCATCTGTAGCCGCCGGAATCGCGCTAAAGCTATTCCCACTCGTCACGATACCCGCAATTCTCTATTCGAGTCGTATCGCCGGCTGCAGGCGGGTGAAGATCTTGATCTCTGCACTGCTAGCAGTGTTGGGTCTCGTTGCTTATGTGAGCTGGTCGCAGTTTCCATTCTCCGAAGCTTACTACACGCAGGCGACGACCGAGTTTGTACTCGGTACCGAAAGCCTTTACGGCAATGCTGTGACGACGGACTTTATCGGGCTTGCGACTTTCGCAGTAATCATTTCCTACCTTCTAGCATACGAATTTCGCCCCGAGCTACTCCATAGACCTCTTACAATCTCTCTCTTCACCCTCCTTGCATATCTAGCATTCCTCGACTTCCAGGCCGAGTACATACTTTGGATAATACCACTTTTCTGTTTTGTAAGCCTCAAAGTGAAAAAAGCAATTCCGCTATTCATCTCCATTCTGGTTGCTGCATTCGCTTTGGGATTCTTCACTGCGGATGGTTTTACGACATCGAGTGGATGGAGTCTCTTGTTCTTCAATCGAAGTACAGAATGGGCGGTTATTCTCTTATCAAATCAGTTCATTGACTTGGTTTTAAGACCGTTATTACGTACTCTACTAACGGCTTTCATGCTATTATCGATGCTCTTACTTTGGTCTTCCAAGAACGATCCGCTTCCGCAAAACCAGCATGCCGACCCGCTGGCGGTCCGATGACGATAAAACTCGCGTTGCCCAAAAGCCTCGATCCGCGTCTTATCCTCGTCTTCGGCGTCGGGATGCTCGTACGTATGATATATGCCGTGTATGCTCCGCTCTCAGGAGATTGGCGTTCTTTTTACATGATTGGGATTATTAATGCGTACCAACAACCAGGCTCAATCTTCGGAATCTACACCGTCCCTCCATACATATTTGCTGCCTTCTATGCTCTGTGGTTACGACTACCAGTATCACACCCTGATCCTGCCAGTATCGTAACGGTGCCCCCTTTGGGAGTACCACCATATTTCCAACCCACACCAGCCGCACTCATATTCGTTCTTATGATGAAGCTTCCGGCGCTAATTTCTGACGCCGTGATTGCCGTCCTAATCTACAAGATGCTCCTTGATTCAGGTGCGAGCAGAAACAGAATATTCTTCGCAGTTTCAGCGTGGCTATTCAATCCGCTCACATTAGTGCTGGGTAATTTCAATAACGTCGATACAATGCCATTAATGCTCATCGTATTCTCCGCGTTTTTGACAGAAAGAAAGAAATACGGCCTAGCATCATTGTCACTAATTGCCGCCGGTCTCATGCGACTGCTGGCATTTATCGTACTACCATTCCTGATCGTAAAAACTGCAAGAGCAAGAGACTGGCGAGGGGTACTATCCTCAACTATCCCCATCGCCGTCGTACTCGTACCGGTTTTTTCCTGGTTGGCCATCTTCCGCCCAGACGCACTCGCGTTGTTCCAAGGGAGACCTGGCCTATATGTTCCAGAAGCGCTAGATGTTTTTGGCTCAGCGATTCGACTTCAGGGGGTTGAGTATGCTGAGAATGCTATAACCCTCACGACATTGGCATACGTTATACTTCTTGCGATGATTACCGATCCGTCAAATGATTCCCGACTCGGTGCGTTAGTGTCAGCTCCAATCCTCGCGTACACTGCATTTTCATGGGTATCGCCGGCTTTCTTGATAAATGGAATCGCTTTGGCACTGATTCAGATCTCTCGCGGAAAGGGTTACAAGACACTGACGGTGTTGCTCAGCATCACAGGCTTCCTTTGGTTTCTTGCCCAAGTGGGAGGATATATCTGTGGAGGCTCGTTCTTGATGATTCCCCTCTATAACAACACCCTTCAAGAACTCAACATAGACTGCCTAAACGCTCAGACGCTCATCCTCACCTCGGATCTCTCAGCACAGATCAGAGGGGCCCTCAGCGCGGTCTTGACTTTGCTACTGGTCCGTATGATTTTGCCGACACCGGCGCCGAGTATGAGCGCCATAACAGATCGCAAAAGAACGGCTTGAGCCTTCCGATCTCTCAGGGACTAAGGAAATCTGGGCTCTGAGGTGGCAAGGAAAATGATGAAAAATACTGGGATTTGTTTTCACTTGGCAGCAAACATCGGGGGGCTACACTTACGATGTGCAAAGAAGGGTTCCTGACGTGTCAAAAATTCTGGCGACCGGCTGGCGCCCCAAAGTCAATCTCGATGAGGGGTTTTCTCTAACGTTAGCATGGATCCAACAGCAACCAACAATTCTCCAATAGACTATTCGTGGAACGCATCGCTCTCTAGTCAGCCAAGATTTAGCTTGACCCCTTGCATGACCGGGTAATCATCGCAGGTGCAGCACGACTCGTTTGGTCAACCTCATTCAGTTCTAACCACGACCCTCTATCTTGGCTATCAATATGAACAGCGACAATCTAGACATTGCAAGAAAAGTGAATCCAATGGCGCTGGCCCTCCTTGCGGATTGCCATTTTGTGCTCCACGGAATTCAGCAGAAGTGATCGTGCAACTTAGCGCAAATCGTGTCGGATTTACCGTTACAGAAAACCGATGAAATACACGTGTTGAGATTCCAATCAGGGAGAACTCCACTGCTGTCGATTGTTTTGTCCGTTGAGCAATGTAATCAAGAGACAGAATAAACGATGGCTAAGCATAGCAAAGAGGGGGCAAAGCATATACGCTCACCGTACTGACGGTCGTTCTGATATTGGATTGAATGACGCGAAAGCATTGCCAATTCTGAAGATGGGAATTCTGGTAGCCCCGTCCTTGGCACTTCTCTGGTTAATCAAGAGATTCGGCGTGAATTCCATATACGCAGATGATTGGGACATGGTGGGCGTATATGAGAAGGCCGTTGCTGGCACGCTTCATCTATCTGATCTGTTTATGCAACATAACGAGCACAGATTATTCTTCCCTAGGATAGCAATGCTTGCCTTAGAACTACCTACACATTTCAGCAGCCTACCGGTGATGTTCTTCAGTTGGCTTCTGGCGTTTGGAACTGCCACAATCATCTTCTACACTTTCCTGAGCAAATTTGACGTGAAGAATCTACAACAATTAGCATTCTTTATCCCAGTCTCGCTTTTGATTTTCAGTTTCAGACAGTTTGAGGCGGTTCTTGGCTGGTTCAATTGCCAATGGTATTTGCTGGCCTTCGGTGTAGTGGCTGCATTCTGTCTCTTGGAGAAAAGCAAATCGACAGATCATTGGTTCGGCCTCTCACTTCTTAGCGCAATTCTCGCCTCTTTCTCCATGTTGCTAGGATTGCTCGTCTGGCCAGCAGGTCTTCTCCAACTACTTCTCTCTACCAAATGGTTTCGTCAGAAAAACCGGATAGCTATTTGGTCGATAACTGGATTGGCAGCAATCGGACTGTACCTCTACGGATTCGATCTTTTCCCGTCGGGCAATACATTGAGGAGTTCCCGAAGCCTCCTGAGCACTGGCGCATATGCCTTAGCTTGGATAGGTGGGCCCTTCGTCTGGGAACCAGCATATCTTGCCGCTACCGTTGGAGCTGTGATTTGCCTTCTAGGAGTCATTGTTATCCTTCAAGCATATAGACTAAAATTGATTGGGAAAAATCGACTGTGGGTTTCGATGATGGCGTACGCAGCGCTGGCTGCTCTCGTTACAGGCTTTGGTAGGGGTGGTCTTGGATGGGGGGAAGCTCTGGTCTCAAGATATACTGTTGTTTCAGTGATAGGGATCATTGGGTTGTACTTGCTGGCAAAATCAGTGTCCGATAAGAGAAATGGAAGAGGAAGATGGAGTTTCGGTTTTCATAGCGTACTTGCCCTAGTGATGATTTCTTTGCTTGTATCTACTGGTGCAGGTCTTTATGCGGCGCAGAAACTGAAGAATAATGACGAGATGTACGCTTACATTTTAGGCACTTACAAGATGCAATCTGACGCCAATTTGGTCCGATTTTTAGTTGCGGACCCTGTTTTGGTGCGGGAAGACGCGAATTTCTTGGAGGACCATAGTTTAAACGTGTTTAGCGAGCCTTCCTTCAATCCTTACGGTGAGTCTGCAAGCCGAATCGGAAATAACACTCTATTTGATTTTGAGATTAGCGATGTGCCCAATGTTAATGGTTGCGTGGAGATAAACTCGAGCGCAGTCGACACGGTAACGATAACTGGTTGGGCAATAGATTCTAGAGCCAACATGGTGGCCGGTGGCGTATTCATCACAGTTGATGGAAACATGCAGATACCGACGCTTTATGGGCTGAGTCAACAAGATGTGGCGTCGCATCTCGGCAACAAGTTTTTGCATTCTGGGTTTATTGCGATGTTCTCATCACATTACCTTGCTCCCGGAGAACACCATCTCACCCTCATGGTCGTCGGTGCTACGTTTGGTTATGTCTACTCCCCACTTGGAGATCTATGCATAGCGATAAGTTAGGGTTTGAAGTATGGATTCGGAGGTGAGACATGCAATCGCAAGCAGCAGACAACTGCGATGTGATCTCTTTCACTCCAAGGCCACATTGTGGCTTGATGAATCTCCGGAGTCACTTTTCGACTATGAGTTGC
>JBEKPE010000102.1:0-7999 GCA_049521055.1 Bathyarchaeia archaeon | reverse complement strand
TAATCCATCCCAATCGTACGTTGTTTTCCCATTCGCATCATGCTCAATGAATGCCCAGACATTGATGCTGCCAAGATTGCATGATTCGTTAGGGTAGAGAAGGACTTCGCCACACGGGTTTGTAGTCACTATCGGCCCTAAGTGCTTGAGGAATGGATTGTGCTCGTTCACGTGATCGAAGAAAATTACTCCTGGTTCAGCGCTTTCCCAAGCTTGGTATACTATCATATCGAACAGCAAGCGTGCGTTTACGTCGCGCACAATCTGTCCTGTTCTGGGGTTGACGAGAGGGTAGGGTTTGTTGGTTTTGTAGCTTTCCCAGAACTCTGGCATTATGAGAACGGATATGTTGAAGTTTCTGAGTGCCTTGTTTCCTTTCTTTGCGGTGATGAATTTCTCGACGTCCGGGTGATTACTGTTGAGGATGCCCATATTGGCGCCGCGTCGGATCCCGCCCTGTTTGATAACGTCGGTCATAGTGTCGAATAGCATCATGAAGCTGATTGGGCCGGAAGCCACGCCTGATGTCGAGCTTACGTAATCTCCTTCAGGTCTTAGTTTCGAAAAATTGTATCCCATCCCGCCCCCAGCCTTGAATACTACAGCAGTCTGTTTCAGCGTCTCCATGATGCTCTCGATTGAATCCTCTACGCCGAGAACGAAGCAAGCGGAACCCATGCCCAGGACGTTTCCGAAATTGGCGATGGCCGGGGTGTTGGGCATGAATTTTCGAGTGACCATTAGTTCGTAAAACGAGTTAATTGACTTCTCAAATTTGTTAAAACGTCCGTTCTTCAGCATATCGAAGAAGGTAGGCCATGAAACTTTTGCTTCTCCTCCTAGGTCGAATCTGTCGTACATTCTCTTCAGTGCATCTAGGTGATACCGATTAAGCGGGTATCTCCCGATTGAGACCTTCTCATGGAACTGTTCAGGGTCGAAAGCCTCCCGTCCGTGTGGACGCTGTTTCTTAGTGATGTCGAAAATCTCGGCATCGTATAACAGGTCAGGTAAAGCTGCGTGAACGGCTATTCTTGTGAAAAGTTGTTTCGGTGTTTCTACTAGTTTACCCGTTTCATCCTTCTTCAGATATCGGGCCTTGAGAACACGCAGGGCATTTAGGTCGAATACTTTGTCGACCTCGTCAATAACTTCTTTCTCGAGAATTCTCTGTTTTTCGCGTCGAATCTCGGCGCGCTTTTGCCTGTAGATAATGTATGCTTTAGCTACCTTGGCCTGTCCGTTTTCAACTAGCGCGCGCTCAACCACGTCCTGTACATCTTCTACAGCAGGAATCGTCCCCGTACCGTATTTTTCGTCGAGAATCTCGATTACCCGCGCAGAAAGCGACTCCGCGAGCGTTCGGTCCTCTCTTCCGCCCGTGGCGACGACGGCCTTGTAGACTGCGCTAGTGATTTTTTCTTTGTCGAATGTGACGATTCGTCCATCACGTTTTCTAATCTGAGTGATCTTCAAGTTCGACGAAACCTTCCTCTTCGATGACTGAACGTGGGCTACCAATTTGATTCCTGCCTCCTCAAAAGGTAAGGAACCGTGTTAGCCCTCTATCGCACTTTAATAGTTTTCGACAGAATTGTATAAAATATTGTACCCTTCAGAGCGGGAAATGCATCACCGCATTCAACAACCTTTGGGGAGCTTCGACTGGAAAGATTGGCTTGTCGATTCTCCGGCCATGAATCCGGGTGGAAAAGGCTTTTATTGTTTGGTACAAGGCCGAGGAAAAACCGTCTTCGAGTTACCCCTTTCCTTTCCTTCCCAAAAGCAATGGATCCGGGACGCCCAGCTTCTTGAACGCTGTCTGGCGGTTAATGCAGCCGCGGCATTTTCCGCATGGGATCTTGGAGTCTTGGTAGCAACTCCAGGTTAATTGCAGTGGGACTTTCAATTCTAAGGCGAGCTTGAGCACTTCGTTCTTGCTGTAGTTGATTAGGGGATTGACCGTTTCAATCACGAAACATTCACTTCCCGCTCGAGTGCCGGCTTTTATCAACTCATTCATGAGTTGAATGAACGTCGGACGGGCGTCAGGAAGTTCTTTCGCATCATCAGCATTTGAACCAAAAATTATCTTGTTCGCCTTGAGTGTTTCCGCATAGGCAGCTGCGATGCCATAGAAGATTATGTTTCGTGCTGGGACGTAGGCAGAGGATATCTTCAAGGACAGGCTTGGCTTGTAGCGTTTCTCGATGTCTTTGAAGAAGGGAAGGAGTATGCTCAAATGTTCTCTTACGTGTGCTGCTGCGGCGATCTTTCTTGACGCCTCGGCTTCGCTATCGTACGACTGAGCATAGATCATGTTCATGGTGTAGATGTCATCAGTCTGCTGTTTCGTCAAGTAGAGTGTAGTTGCAGAGTCTATTCCACCGGATAGGAGCACAAGCGCTCGAATCACATATGTCCCCGACGAAAGTCTGGGGACTTGCACATTTTTCGGTTTCGGGTTAGGTCAAATCAGAAGCCGCAGAGAGCCCTCCGGCATGTCCAGTATTGATGCTTATTTCCTGTCCAGAGGCCTTCTTTTCTGTAAAGTTTCGAAACCTCGTACGAGGGAATCAGGGGTAATGAATAATCTTGGGACACGTCCAGGGCTTGTGTCTCTCTCCCAGAGGGCTAACCGGAGGTGACCTACGGGTGCTGGGTGCCCGGTATGACGTAGATGGGAGTATCGAGACCGCTGCGAACGAGAAAATGAGGCTCAAAATTGGTGATTTGCGTCCGAAACGCCTGTTCGGAGAGGGAGACCCCCTCAACGCGGGGGTTTTAGTGCGTTTTCATGAAGATGTCGATGGATTCCTTGCGGCACTGAGGGCAGATCTTGAGGTGGTACCGGTCGTTAGGAAGGGGTTGTTTGCACCACTCGCACCGCTTGATACCAGTGGTCTCCATCTCAGGGATTTCTTCGAACAGTAATCTTTCCAGGTCTTCAACCAAACTTATTTTTCCTCCTTTTTTTCTGGCCATGCCACGTTTGCTTGTGCAAACGAGGCAATCACATAATACAAGTTAACGGGTGTTAAAAGAATTAACAAGATTTATAAGAAAGCTATGTTATCAATGTAATCAAGATATCAAATTAAGCACGGTAACTTTGTGAGTTGGCTATCATGGCAAACAATGCGGTCCTGATTCGCGGGTTAGATCGGGATACCTACAACAACGTGGTAGCCAAAGCAAAGCAACAAGGAAAGAACGTCGCCGAGCTCGTAAACGCCGCCCTAGTTCAATATATGAATCAGTCTCCATCGGAAAGCCCAGACGTATTTGACACAAAAAGGTTAGTGATCGCTGGTTCAGTCCTCCTCTCCAAAGCCGACATCTTGGGGCTCCATAAGGAACTTGGAAACTTCCACCTTGAGAACAGTGGAGAACTAACATTCGACAAAGATGTTGACCGAGAAGCCTTCCAGAAGATCGATCGAATCCACAACACGGGCAAACTACGCGTCCCCACCGACGTTCATCACTTCGCCCTCCTGAAGGCTGGTCAAGTACGCGGAGAAGTGGAAAAGTACTAAGTTAGAATACGGAAAATTGCAAGTTTGTAGGCGAATTTACGCCGTCTCAACGCCGAATTTTCCAGTCTCCCATAGCTCAATTTTGACCCTAGTCTTGAACAGGATACTGAGCTGTTCTTGTAGGTGCCTAGCTAGCGCTTCACAAGTCATGTTCCCCATATCCCGATGATCATAATGCTCGTCAACGAACCCGTCCACAGTTCGCTTGATATCCTCAAAATCTAGCCAATCCTGGCTACTACCGTAGACCTTGGTTAGAAGCGTGTAATTGTGGCCATGCTGACGGCCGCACTTTGGGTGTCCAGCGATTATGTGGGCGGCTGCAAATTCACGACGATACAGACGTGCTACGTCAGGTTCCGCTGGATGGGACAATTCCCTCTAGACCTCTTTTCGAAGCATGTTAAAGAACTCATTACGAGTTTCAAATCTCTCAAACTGGCCGCGGATCTCCGAGGTAAGTATGTCAGCGCCGCTCTTTACTCCACGCATTTCCATACACAAATGTCTGGCCTGAACCACAACCACGACTCCGTGCGGGTGCAAGCTTTCATTTAATGCGTCAGCAATCTGCTTAGTCATTCGTTCCTGAAGTTGAAGCCTCTTACTGAAGCAATCAACCAACCTAACGAGTTTTGACAAGCCCACAACGGCCTTAGAAGGGATGTAGCCAATGTGCACCTTTCCATAGAATGGTAGAATATGATGTTCACACAATGAGAAGAAGCCGATCTCTTTTGCTACGACCATGCCGCTGACTTCGCTCCATTCTCTGGATAGGATCTCCTTCGGATTCATGGAGTAGCCTTCGGTGAGTTCAGTGAACATATCAGCAACTCGCCTAGGCGTATCTCTGAGACCTTCGCGTTTGGGGTTCTCACCGATGGCTTCGATGAGTGATGCTGTTATATTCTCCATCCGTTTCTTGTCCATAGGATTCAAAATCCCTTTTCGAATTTGATTGGTTAACTGTGTCGTCTCGCGAACAGGCACGCGGTAATGGTGGTTTAGAAATAAGTATTGCCTTGAAAGCGTGATCCAGAGGATGTCATAGGGAAGTGATCACATGGCTAGACTGCTCCCTTCAGCCTTCTTTGAGAGGGACACAGTGAAAGTTGCTCCTGATCTTCTCGGGAAATGTTTGGTTAGATTGAAGGACCATGAACGCTTGATTGGTCGTATCGTGGAAGTCGAGGCTTATCGGGGAAGCGATGATCCGGCAAGTCACGCGTTTCGGGGTTTGACTCCACGGAATGCTGCAATGTTTGGCGACCCGGGGCACGCATACGTTTACTTCACCTACGGGCATCATTATTGTTTGAACGTTACAACGCAGAAGACGGGAACTCCTGGAGCAGTCTTGCTCCGAGCGCTTCAGCCAGTAGAAGGGATTAACGCAATGAGGCGTTTCAGACCGAACGTCCCGGATTCTGAGTTGACGAACGGCCCTGGTAAGCTTACCAAGGCTTTTGCGATAGATAAGTCGCTGAATGAGCAGGATATGACGATAAGGGGACCACTTTTCGTCGTAGATTCCCAGAAAGACGATTTGGAAATTTGGAGTTCGCCTCGAGTGGGAATCCGGGAGGGTTTGGATAGGTTTTGGAGATTCTACCTCAAAGGGAACGCGTATGTGTCGAAAAGAGGCGTGAGGGAACGCAAGTTTCGTGATTAAGCCATTTTGCGTTTGGGTATGTCGTTGGCTATTACACCTATGACGAAGAAGATCAAGCCCAAGAAACTTAGCAGGAAGACTTGATGATATGCTGTGATATCCGTAATGGGGATTGCTAGGTTGTCGTAGAGGATGTAGAGTGCATATAGCCATACAAGATTGCCAAGCAGGTGAATGCTTAGGCTGAACGACCGCTTTAGCCCCAAAACTACGGACCCGTCAAGTTGGGCTAGGATTCCAAGTAAGAATGGCGTTACAACGAAGCTATTGTAGGCTGGAATGCCAGACACGGCAAGCAACCTATCGATGAAGAACAGGTTGTTAAATTCGTAGCCGCTGTACAACAGCAGTAACAAACCGAGGATTGACATCACGACGCCGATAGTCGTTCGGGCAGACAACCTTGGCACCTAATGATTATGGGGTAGTTCACGATAAGAGATACTTGAATGCGTAGTACAGGTTCCTCAGCCTCAGTACAAAACTGAATTTTGTCGTCCCTCTACGGCACCTAAACCCGACCGGGATCTCGCAAACCGACAATTTCTCCCGGAGGGCTGTAACAAACAGTTCCAGTTCTATTTCGAAACCCGTCGAATGAATTAAAGGGTATAATCTCTCCACCGCTCCTCTTGAGAAGAGCCAGTAGCCAGTTTGCACGTCCGTGAAGAGCCGTTTGAATTTCGCACCTAAGAGGAATGACACGGTTAGGTTGGAGGCAACAGACAGTAAGTTCATGGCCCCGGAATCTCTCTTGCCTCGTATTCTTGATCCAAGAACCATGTCGGCTCGTCCGTTTTCGATAAGAGGAATCATCTCTTTCAAACCCGATGGAATGTTTGTGCCGTCCCCGTCTATGATGCCAAGTAAGTTGCTGCTGTTGCCTTGCAGGAATAGCTTCATCCCCGTCCTTACTCCGCATCCTTTCCCTCTGCCGAACTCTTGCTCGATAACTGTTGCACCCGCGGCTGCAGCAATCTTTCGCGTGGCGTCGGTGCTGAACCCGTCCACCACCAGTATGTTGGTGAAGCCGGATTTGCCTGCTTCGACAACAAGGCTTCCGACCGCGGCTTCTTCGTTCCGCGTCGGAATGAGCAGAAGAATGTTGGAGAAGCTTTTTTGGTCGAAGTTTTGATTCATAGCGTGCACTGTTGGATTCGTGTTCTCAGTCATGAGGGCCACCAATGTTCTCATCTTGATCTGTATCGCCGCAACTCTCTATGCCCTCTACGGAGCCGATCCTACCACTGTTGAACGCAACCTCGTCTTCAGTCTTAAGAACCTGCAAGAGGGCAGGGTATGGACGCTGGTAACCGCAATCTTCGTGCATGCTAGCCTAATCCACCTACTCGGGAATATGATCTTCCTCTACGTTTTCGGCAACACTTTGGAGAGCGTGACGAATTCGAAACGAATGCTTACTGTGTTTTTTGTTGGAGGTATCCTTAGCTTCCCACTTAGCCTGCCTTTCTTTCCACCCGACGCTACCTTTGTCGGCGCATCGGCGGCGATTTTCACTTTGGCGGCTGTAGTGATGTTGATGAACCCCCTCCGGTTTTCCTGGCTTCTCTTGATGCCGGTCGGAATGGTAGCGATAGTATATTTCTTGTACAATGCGTTGGCTGTTTACTTCAACCTTCAGAGCAATGTGGCCTATATCTCGCACGTCATCGGCTTCTCGTTAGGGATACCATTCGGAATAGCTTGGAACCCTAACTGGAAGAAGAATCTGGCAATTGCACTTGTGCTGTTGGTGATTTATTTCGTGGCGCTGTACATAATCACACAATACGTGCTGCCAAGGCTGTGATCAGCCATACTGCATCTTCAAACTTTGGGCTTTTCCGAGTGTTTCTGATCTATCAGACTGATTTCAAATATCCCTTCAGTACCAGCCATTCTTCCACGGCAATGGATGCTAGTTCGTCTTCAGAGAGATCTCTTTCCTCAGCAGCTTGGTTCAGGGCTCGGGCAATCTTTGGTGAGAAGTATACCTTGACAGCAACTCCAGTCTGCTTTGCTAGGGCTTCTTCCTTAATCGTTTGAATCGATCTCTCAGGGAACATCTTGAAGCGGTCGACCACTTTCCTTGCATCTGCTTCAGGGAGAGGAGCTATGGCTCTGACGATTTCTGGAATCTTGCGGTCGAACTCCCGCGTCGGTAGCCTTTTCACTTCCGTAGTCTTTATGGCGCGTGCGATGAGTTCGGTGTGCTTGAGTGGGATTGCTTCCCCTCGTTGCCGTTGCTCTTCAGGCGGGGCTCTGGCTGCGTGGATCTGCATACCTTTTTCTCGAAGTTTGAAAGTTAACTCGTAAGCGTCGAGGAGCTCTCGAACGGCGCTCTCCGAACGGCCCAGCACTTTCGCAACTGATCTCGCGTTGGCAAATCGTTTCGGATCGAGCTTCATTAGTCTGAGCACTCCTTCGGCTTCTTCCTCAAGCTCAAGGTCGCTTCTCTGAATGTTCTCTACTAGTGAGAGTGAGACTGCTTCCGTGTCGCTCATTGGCCTAATGATCACGGGTACCTTCCTTAGGCCCAAGGATTTGGCCGCTTCATAGCGCCTTGAACCAACAACAATCTCGAACCGATTCTTTAGGGGCCTGACTAGGAGTGGTTGAAGGATGCCTTTCTCCTCTATAGAGAGTTTAAGTTCGGTTATATCCCCAACAGATTTGCGGACGTTGATGTCGCCAACGAATAGCTTGTTTGTTTCTAGGTCTGATAATACTGCCAAATTGCACCAGACACCTCAAGAAGTAAGTATACAATCTTAAATCGTTCTGT
>JBEKPE010000101.1:0-8001 GCA_049521055.1 Bathyarchaeia archaeon | reverse complement strand
CTTCCTTCGTGCCCACTGCCTCGCGGGCTTGGCCTAGGTAGACGAGCGTCACCTTGACAGTAGTCAAACGTATCTGGGAGTCGCTGGATGGAAGTTGCAATAAAATCTTACGTTGAATGCATCGCTGAGAGCTCCGCTACTGGCTAGGATTATGAACATGATCCCGCGGGAACAGGTACATGTTCTGCGTTCAGGTTAGTTAGGCAGTCGGTGCATCTTCTCGAGCTGGTCGGCTACTGCTCCGAGGCCGATCGTCTCAAGTTTGGTCCGTGTTGGTAGTCCTGTTTTCTTGTCCCAGCCGCGGAGTTCGTAGTAGTTGTCGAGCATCTTGTCGAGTATGTCTTGGCCGAAGGGCTTGCCCGCGAAGGCTCCGTCGGGGAGCGGTTCCATTAGCCTCTTGGGTAGCGTGTCGTCATCCCTTGTCAGACCTTCTCGGGCGTTGAAGGCTCGAGTCAGGTCGATTGCTCTCTCTCCAGCTTGCATGTACTCTTTCATGGTCATGTCCCAGCCCGTCGCCGCATTCAGAATCCCTAGCAGGGTGGAGTGTTCAATTCCTCCTCCTGGGTATATGTCGAATACACATACGACGAGGCTGTTGCACATCGACCAGAGATCCGCCAGAATCTTCGCGATCTTCGTTTTGCTAGGACCATAATCCAGCAACGTACGATTCGGCAGTTCTGCGGCCACCATGCCAAGTTCGGGCTTAAGGTAGGTGTCGGCCTCCCAAAAATCATCATGTTCCCATTCCATATGGCAAGCGCCTCGATCTGCAACGGCATACATCAGGCCTACGTTTCGCTTGCCCCGATGCTCATGCATTGGAACCTCACGCCCTTTCACATGAATTGCGAAGTCCTCTGCGCCTTTGCCTAACTTCTGGGCAGCCCTCCAAACACCTTCACCCAAAAGGTCTCCAATTCCTTCGCGGTTTCCGATTAGTTCAACCAATTTGATAATGGCGTCTGGGCTTCCCCACTTGATCTCAAGCCCCCCGGCCTGTTCCTTTGTTATGATTCCCTTCTCGTAGGCCTCCATAGCGAAACCTACGACAACGCCAGTCGAAATCGTATCCATACCGTACAGGTTGCAGAGTTGGTTGGCCTTAGCGACTGCGTACATGTCACTGTTTAAGCAATAAGAACCGAACGCGGTCGAGGTTTCATACTCCTGGCCACCTACCTCTCGGTCGAGTTGGTATGGTTCCTTCCCGTCAACAACCCGCTTGCAGTTTGTCGAGCAGGCCCAGCATGTGTCTCTGCCAACCAGTAGTCCACTACTAACCATGGTTTCTCCCGTGAGTTTATCTGCTCCTTCGAACGTTCCTCGCGAAAAGTTCTTGGTCGGAAGCCTTCCCGAGGCGTTCAAGTCGTCCGTGTCGCCATTCGTACCGTAGTCGTGGAGTGGTTTGATGTATGGGCCTTTCTTGACCTCAGTCACGCACTGCCTGACAAACTCTTTCAGCTTCGCGTCATCATGAACCGGGACCTTCTGACTTCCTTTGCACCCCCAAGCTTTCAGCTTCTTTGACCCCATAACTGCGCCCATGCCCGACCGGCCCGCCGCTTCTCGTAGATCGTTCATGATTGCAGCGAAGCGCACCTTTTTTTCGCCCGCCTGGCCGATGGTGGCGACGCTTGTTTGCCGCTTGTCAGTGTCCCCTAACTCTTTCTTGATGCCATTCTCGGTCTCCTCAGTGGATTTTCCCCAGTACTTTGAGGCGTCCCGAAGCTCCGCTCTTCCTTCGTTCACGTAGAGCCATACGGGTGTCTTTGAGACTCCTTCAATTATGAAGGCGTCAAAACCAGACTGCTTAATCTTTGGGGACATGTAGCCGCCGCTATATGATTCGCCCCATCCCAACCCCAGAGGCGACTTGGCGCAAACGCTGAACCGGCTGTTCCCTGAGAAGGGAATAGCGCCCATTGGGCCGGATGCAACCACTATCTTGTTGTCTGGTCCAAGTGGGTCGATTCCTGGTTTCAGTTCGTCAAACAGAATCTTAGCGGATAATCCTCTGCCACCGATATATTTCCGGGCCACATCATCCTGCAGGGGTTCGGTGCTAATCTTTCCGGTTGAGAGGTTAACTCGAAGAATCTTACCCATGTATCCTTTCGACACAGGTTTCACTCAGTGATCAAATGCCGCGCTTCTTCTATTATAACCTGCTCTGTCCCATACCAGGCTTCAAAACATCTCCCTGCGTACGCGACCGCCGTTAGTTCACACCATCGATTGACGTACCGTTTCTTATTTGACGTGGCTGAAGATCGCCGTTCCGACGCAGATCATTCCCAGGTCGAAGGTGACAAGAACCAAGAGATCATAGTACAACGGGTAAATCGGCACCCAAGCAGATTTGAGGACCATAACCCTCAGAGCATCAACGCCATAGGTCAATGGATCGACTACGCTTACCCATCGTAGCCATTGCGGGACATATGTGAGCGGAAAGAGGGCTCCGCTTAAGAAGAAAAGAGGCAGGTTGACGAAAGTCTGGATGACACCGAAGCTTTCCAAACTGCCCATCAGTGAGGCTAAGGTCAGCCCAATGGATACCAGCCCGAATGTAATCAGCAACATCACAGGAAGAGATACGAGGAAGGATCCGGGGTCGAATCTGATTCCGACAAGGAAGCTGAAGACGAAAACGAAACTGCCTTGAATTACCGCGTCGGTGCTGCCACCCAGCATCTTGCCGACGAAGACTGAGATTCTAGAAATTGGTGCAACTAGAATCTCCTTCAGAAAGCCAAATTCTCGGTCCCAGATTACTGATATGCCCATGAACATTGATGTGAACAACAGGGTTTGGCCGACGATACCTGGGAAGATAAATTGCTGATAAGTGATTCCCACCAGCCCGGCGCCAGCGAAACGCATTCCCGACCCGAATATAACAAGCCAGAGAAGTGGCTGAATAAAGGAACTAATCAGCCTTGTCTTCTCCCTCGTATACCGTTTTACTTCTCTAAGCCAAAGAGTGTAGATTCCGCGCAGCTCACTCATTTGATCCCCATCCTTCTGATTTGGTCAAGCCCGTGATATCCATCGCTTCCCTCTGATCGCATCTCCCTGCCCGTGTAATGCAGAAACACATCGTCCAACGTCGGCTCATGGATCGACATCGACTCTATTCGTATACCAGCACTTGCGGCAGCCTCAACCAGTCGCGGAAGAACCGTCTCGCCATCCTTCACCACCAATTTCAATGTCCCATCTTCCTCCTTCACATCTTTCGCTAGTTTCAATTCTTCCAAGATCCTACGGAGTTCGCTCACTGCAGTTGTTTTCACCGAGATTATGTCTCCTTCGAGTTTGTCCTTAAGCCGCTCAGGTTCGTCTAGAGCGATGATCTTGCCTTGATCTATGATTGCGATGCGATCGCACAGGCGATCAGCCTCTTCCATGTAGTGGGTTGTAAGTATCGTCGTTATGCTCTCTCGCTCGCTCAATGCGGCGACGTACTTCCAGATGTGTTCTCTCGTTTGCGGGTCAAGCCCAATGGTCGGTTCATCCAAGAAGAGAACCTTTGGGTAGTGGATCAGCCCCCTTGCGATTTCCAGCCGACGCCGCATGCCCCCCGAGTAAGTTCGCATTAGCGCATCGGCTCGCTGCTCAAGTTCTACGAGTTCGAGCACCTCATCAATCCGTTTCTTCTGCTCCGTCCGAGGGACGCCGTACAGGTCCGCGTGCATCTCCAGGTTCTCTCGGCCGGTCAATCTGTCGTCGATGCTCGGTTCTTGAAATACGATGCCGATCGACCGTCTCACTTTTGAGGGGTTCCGGGTTACATCAAAGCCGTTCACGATGGCGGTTCCGTCAGTTGGTTTGAGGATTGTACACAGAATGGAGATGGTTGTGGTTTTGCCTGCTCCGTTCGGTCCTAGGAGCCCGAAGACCTCGCCTTGGTTAACGCTAAAGTCCACGTTGTCAACGGCTCTAAGTTTGCCGAAGACTTTCGTCAGTTTCTTGACTTCTATTGCGCTATCCATGCGAGTCGCCGTCTTGCTCCAGCCTGGCCTGTGGGCAGGGGTTGGGTATGAACTCGACGGGTGTTCCGAAAATCTGAAATTAGCTTAATCACACATGTGTCCCGTGGCGGCATCATGGTCAACTATGTTTACCTCGTAGTCGTCTTGACCTTCGCCTGGGTCCTCTACGCAGCTTTCCGCGTCGGGCCATCGCTCGCGAAACGTTCAAAGGCATGGGGAGAGGTTTGCGCCTTTCTCATCTTCACCGGAATCGAATTAGGGATACTGGTTGCTTTCCTGAGGCCCTCATAATTGGGCGGTTATGTTCTAGCCGTTTAGAGTAAAGAGAACCATTTATGCTCCAGGCGGCTAACTGACGGACATGGAATATGCTCGCCTAGGGAAAGCCGGGGTCAAGGTTTCACGGATCTGTCTCGGTTGCATGTCATTCGGCAATGAAAAGCCTTGGCAGGTGGAGCTGGAAGCAGCTCGTCCGATCGTGAATCGCGCTATTGATTTGGGCATCAACTTCTTCGATACCGCCAACTACTATTCGGGAGGTCGCTCAGAAGAGATAACAGGAGAATTGCTGAAGCAATACCGAGATGATGTAATTGTCGCCACCAAGGTCTATTTTCCGATGGGCGAAAAACCGAACCAGCATGGACTATCACGAGCACATGTGATCACTCAAATCGAAAAATCCCTCAAACGACTACACATGGACCACGTGGACTTGTATCAGATCCACCGATGGGACAACGAAACGCCCATCGAAGAAACTCTTCGCACACTCGATCACTTGGTCCATGAAGGTAAGGTGCGTTATGTTGGCGCGTCAAGCATGTGGGCATGGCAATTCGCAAAAGCGCTCTCAACGAGCGATCGACTTGGTCTAGAGAGATTCGTGAGCATGCAGAACCACTATAACCTATGCTATCGGGAAGAGGAACGCGAGATGAATCCTCTTTGCAAGGAGGAAGGAGTGGCGCTCTTACCTTGGAGTCCTCTTGGGAAAGGATTCTTGTCTGGAAAATACAAGCGTGGACAGAGTTCTGACGCCGTACGGTTCAAGTCAGACGAGCTCCTTACTGGACGCTTCTTCCGGCCAGAAGACTTCGACGTCCTCGAAACCGCGGAAGCGATTGCTGAGGAAAAAGATGTTTCCGTAGCTCAACTCGCGATCTCGTGGCTTCTTCACAAGGGTGTGACCGCGCCGATCGTCGGAGTCACGAAAATTGAACATGTGCAGGAAGCTGTGGAAGCAGTCGAACTCAAACTGAGCAAGGATGACATGGCGAGACTTGAGGAGCCGTACAAACCTCACCGAGTCTTGGGTCACGAGTAGATTGTGACAATCCACAGATTCGTTCTTATGGTATCAGAACTATCTTTCCGTAAGCACGCGAGTTTAGGATATACTCATGCGCTTTGGGTGCCTGTGCCAACGGCATCTCTTTGCCTACAACTGGCCTCAGAGCTCCATTGTCCAGTCCCGCGAAGAGAGCGCCGTGAATTGATTTCAAATCCCGTTCGGGAACATTGAACAAGAGCATACCAAGGATAGCGGCATCACGAATCATAGTCTCGCGTGGATCTATCTCCACTGGGCCTCTACTCCCGATAACGACTATCCGCCCTCCAAGAGCGAGGATTTTCAAATCCCTTCCCAAGTTCAGATTTGCCAACATCTCCAAGACGATGTCCACTCCTCTTCCTTCGGTGAGGGCTAAGGCTTGATCGAAATGATCAGGAGCTCCGTGGTCCAACGCGTAGTGCGCACCTTCGTGGAGCACTAGCTCGATTCCATTTGGAGACCCCGCAGTACCCAACACTCGTAACCCAGCGGCACGTGCAATCTGCAACGCAGCAATACCAACTCCCCCACTCGCGCCATGAACAAGAACAACTTCCCCGGCCGCCGCGTGTGCCCGTTGGAAGAGAGCTCGGTAAGCGGTGGCGTAGGGAACATTGATCGCCGCGCCCTGTGGAAAACTTAGTTTTGATGGCAGTTCGTGTACATCCATCTCCCGGCAAAGGGCCTTCTCAGCATAGGTGCCACTCACCGACCCTGAAACGTACACTCGAGTCCCAACTTTCAGCGTCACATTCTTGCCTACGGATTCAACCACGCCTCCCGCGTCAGTACCGGGAGTGTAAGGCAGCGACGGTTTTCGTGCATAAGCGCCTGCTCGGACGTAAGCATCAACTGGGTTAACACCCGCGGCTCGAACGCTGACTACTGCTTGTCCAACTCCCGCCTCCGGGTCTGGAACTTCTTCAAGCCGCATTACGTCCGGAGGGCCGAACTCATGCACTCGAATGGCTTTCACATCTCTCCCCTCTCAACCCACATTATTCTTCTGACTTGAATATCTCCGCAACAGTGGGGCCCTTCGGATTGAGGGTGATTACTTTGATCTGGTCTCCCGCCGTGATGTTGCCTTCCTTCAAGACGGCGAGATAGAAACCGCTTCGTCCGCTCAGCTGGAAACGGTTCACCATCTCCATCGAATCGAACTTCATTCCAAGCTTATAGCATGGGAACCGAGGCTGCGTTACGATCAACTCCGCCGAACCAACCCGAAAGCAATCCCCCGTACGCACCGATATCTCCAGAAGCCCTTCAGTCGTAAGGTTCTCTCCAAACATACCCCACCGCAAATCGACCTGCAACTGATCATTCCAATATTCGTAATGCTCGGAGGGGTACGCGTACACTGCCTTCTCCTTTCCCCCATGTACTGTAAGGTCAGCCTGCACATCCCCTTGCAAACCAAGCGTTTCCACTCTAACGGGGGCTTTAACGGGGGTCTTGAATATGCCCGTGGAAAACTTCTGGCCCTGCCACTCAATAGCCCGAGCTTTGCCTACATTGACTGATATAACGCTCGCACACATTCCGTTGAAGCTCCTGGCCCAGTTAGGCTATGTACTCGGATCTTCGGATGAAGTTCTCAGTTATCGCTCGTAAACTCTCCACTTGGTCGGCGAGTGTTGTCGTGCCACTGGGGCTGGGGGTTACGAGGGCGTAGGATACGCCCAGTTTCTGGAGTTCTGAGATCGTGCCTTTGTTTTCCGGCATGTTTCCCGATAGGATTAGCCGGCGATCTCCCTGAGGTCCTACGAATATTGAATCTTTAGTCTTGATGTTAACGGGTATTCTGACGGCGATTGGTTTCTCCTTTCCGCCAGGCAGGTTTCTAAATTGTGCGACAAGTTCCTTGAAAGTTGAGAGTGGGGTTACGTTTGGGTGCCACGCATCTCCGAGCGATATTGCTCGCTTCATCGCTGCTTCGCTCGCCCCGGCGATCCAGATTTCCAAGTGTTTTTTGGTTGGCTTGGGTTCGAACACGGCATTGCAAATTTTGTGGGGAATGTTGCGGCCCTGGAAGTCGACGGTCCCCTCTTCAGCCCACAATCTTCGTGCGAGTTTGATGGATTCATCGAGTCTCTTTCCTCGCGTGTGGAAGTCTGAACCAAGGTGGGCGAACTCCTTTTCATTCCACCCTGAACTCGTCGCAAGCATTACTCTCCCTCCGCTTAGTTGATCTACGCTGGCAAGTTTCTTGATGGCGACGACGGGATTTCGCATTGCTAAGATAAGGGAGGACACGCCGAGCTTCACCGTGGCCGTGTGTGCCGATAGATACGCCAGTGATGTTATGCTTTCTAAGATCGTCTCGTATGGCGTGCCACTCTCGATGGGCATGAGAAGGTGGTCTGTTGTCCAAATGGATTCGTAACCCATCTTCTCCGCTTCAACCGCTACCGTTCGCATCGCGTCAACCGAGAACGTTTCACCGTAGTTAGGGATGCAAACACCAAACTTCATTTGAAGACCAGTTTTCGAATATGAGAAGACCTAGTAAACCTTGCCCCGAAATAACGCACGGACGTATGAGCTCAGAAATTCGTCTGGTGCCTATAGCCCTTGAACATGTATTCCCAGAGCGATTTGACTTTGTCGATGTGGCCGCGTTTGCAATCCACTGGAACACCTGTCAGTAAGAGACGTTCTGCG
>JBEKPE010000100.1:0-10699 GCA_049521055.1 Bathyarchaeia archaeon | reverse complement strand
AAGAACGTTGCTCGGAAGCTCGGATACCATTAGACTTCAGCAAAGATGCCATTCTGTGTTGCTAATTACCTTTTGTAGAAAACTGCGGCCAGCAACAACGATACAAGTCGGGTTTTTACGAGATTTAGGATTTGACATCGTCGATTCTTACAGGCCTATGCGTCTTAGGATCTATCCACAGATACGGATCCTCCCATCGATCGGTAAGCTCAACCTTCACAGGATGGTCGCACCTTGAGCAACGAGGACCCCTGGATTCGAATACAGTTTCAGGGCACTGGCAGCCGCAGCTTACTTGCTCCAGAATTAATCTGGTTCCCTCATATCGAGGAACCCTAGGTGGACTGCAGTTATGTACTAGAGCGTTGTGCATCAGGTAGGTTCCTTCGCTTGTTTGCAAATCGAAGACTTGGTCGTCGTAACTCTTTTGGGTTATTCCGACGACAGGTGAGAGTAACCAGTGGTCGTTGAGTATTGAGTGGAACCTGGTAGGATGAATGGGCAGATGTAGTCTGTAGCGTTGCCGGTATTTCACTATCCTTCCTTCGATAATGCCAGATGCGTGGAACTTTGGCATGTGAATGTAGCACCGTCGTCCCAGACGGATTGATAGAAATTGTATTTGAAGAGCTAAAGTCCGGGACACTGTACTGGCGGTCATCCGAGGTGTTCGCCCTGGTCGCACTTCATAAGATCCGTCTCCATCCAAATAGCCCGAAAGGAAAGCGCTCCCCAATTCGGTGCGACGGTGATAAAGAATGAAGTCGGGCACTCGCTTGTTACCTGCATTAGTGCCCAGCCACGAGACAAAAGCTCTTCTTAGAATGCGGCTCGGAACTATCACGACTAGACCCGTCGTCTTCGTCCTGTTGAATGAGGAATAGCCCAAGTGACGAGCGGCGGTGCGGATTCTTGAGGCCAGGGAACGTTCATGTTTGCCGAGACTGAACGTTATTGCATTCTGAATGGGACTGCCCTCGGCGGCATAGATTCCCAAGAGCCACGCAGTTTCGTTATTCAATGGGAAAGTGAGAGGAACATTCTTACCACGTGCGACACGCGCACCGCGTTGTGAAGTGTACGGGGAGAGTTGTAACTCGTTGACGTTTACGTTTCCTGAAAATCTCGGTGTCAATAGATAGTCACCCTTCTTCCCATGCAGACACGCTTGCATCTCGGCTGCCTTGACCCACTTTGGGCCCGTCAAAATTCGCCGACCGTGCAAGTATCTTCTGCATATGACCGAAAACAGATGGTCGGGTGTAACGGAGATTGGAAGTAGACCACGAGCAGATACGGTCAGGAAGGGTCCTCGGTAATGTCGCCGGATGACTTGATTGACATGACCAACGCGGCTTGCACCGATACAGTCATCACCCTCGCGATACTCAGATATCGTTTTGTAATCGCCAGCAATAATTGTAGTCCCCTCAGTGCAGGCTTCGCAGAAGGTTTCCACTTCCCTGAGTCGCACGATTGCAGATCTGCGTAATACGGTAGAGAGATGAGTGAAAGTTCTCCTAGACCATCCCAACAATTGACAGTGAACGCCTGAGGGGACCTTACCTTGGCCTATGGGTCGGTTCTAGGCAGAGGCTTTTCCAGTTTCAACCCATAGCGTTCACGAATCTTTGCGGCTAACTTCCTCATGTCGAATCCGAAGATTTCCTTCAATTCATCCAAAGTCAATTCTTCACTCTCCGTCATTTCGCTTACCGTGACTTCTCGGAATAGTGTTCGCTTCCGCTCTAGGACGTCGCGTACGTGTTCCTCGATGGTGCCCTTGACGACGAAATTCACTGCAAGTACTTTGTTGGTTTGGCCGATTCGGTGGAGGCGTGCGATTCGCTGAAGCAGCCTAGCAGGGTTCCAGGGCAAGTCGTAATTTACGACGACGTCAGCTACTTGCAAGTTCAAGCCAAACTGTCCAGCGTCCGTGCTCGCGAGGACTCGGTAGGTGGGTTGCTCTGTGAATTTGTGTAGATTGGCTATTCGTTCGTCGCGCGAAAGCTGCCCATGGTACACAAGTGTTGGGATTCCCTTGCCTTCTAGTTCTTCTTGTATGAGATTAACGACTGGGACAAATTGCGAGAAGATTACAATTTTGTGGGATTGCTCCGTCAAGTCCTCGACGAGTTCTTTTAGCTCGACCAGCTTTGCGTTCTCGGGTTCAAGTCTAGCGACCGCTCGTAGCAATTTTTTGAAGATTGGCGATTCACGGAGTAACTCGGCGTCACGAGTGTTCTCGCGTTGCTTCCTTCGCAGGTAGCCCGCTATCATGCTAATGTCGGCGCAAGCCTCTCTGAGAAGAGTGTACAGTCTAAGTCGGTTAGATGTGAATGGATTGGGTCCTTCGTGTTCGGTAGTGCTGAAAGCGTACTCCTCAAGGACTGTTTCGCTTAGACTCTCCTGGAGTATATCGTAAATCGTTCGTTGGTTTCTGGCCGGTTCGGTGTACACATACTGCATGGTTAGCGAGGGCAATTGCCTTAGCACTTGGGCCTTCGTACGGCGGATCGAAACCGCCTTGAGTTCTTTCCTAAGCAAAGGCAAAGTTTCAGGATTAATGATTGGCCGGTAGGATTGCCATCCCTGCCCCGATAACCTCAAGGTGAACCGAGCTAGGAAGTCTTCATGGTATCGCCCGAAGAAACCTGGCCGTACAATATTCACTATGTTGTAGAGTTCGCCGAGATGATTTTCGAGCGGGGTGCCAGTCAAAGCGATCACATTTCGAACGATCAACTTCTTGACCGCCTCACTCGTCTGAGTGTCCAAGTTCTTGACCCGGGTTACCTCATCAAGTATCAGAGTGTCGAAAGCTCTCTGCATTATCAGATCCGCGTCCGTGCGAACCAACTCGTAGTTTACGACAACTAAGGGATCGTCGTACAATTTGCTGCGCTCCCGAATGGAACGCTTAGACGTGACTACGGTAGGTTCTAGGTTGAATTTCTCAACAAGTTCCTCCCGCCACTGGTCAACGACAGCGTTGGGTGCGACTATCAATGCCCTGGAAGCCTTTCTAAGCTTCTCCAGCTCGATCAAAGCACTAGCCGCTGAGATAGTCTTGCCTAACCCCATCTCATCAAAAAGGCAGGCGCGGCCGTCGTTTGCTAAAATAAATTGCACAGCTTTTCGCTGAAATGGATAGAGTGTGACATTGATGCTTCTTGGAGCGTGAGTTTTACGCAGTCCCGTTTCTTTTTGCGGGAAGTTCTTGAGTTGCAGCCGCACACCGTCTCGTTCGAACGCCTGTTTCGCGAATTCCAATGACCCTGCTTGCCTGAGTCGGTAGCTGTCATAATATGGGCTCCAAACAACATACGTCTTGAAAGTCCAGTCGTCGAGAATATCTTTCAATGAGTCATCTTTCAGCGGTCTAACCCAGACGTACCCTTCAGGATCATACTCCAGTATCACGGTTCGGTGTTCGCGAATCAGCTTGAGCGCTTGAGGAGAGTATTCTAGTTTCAGCCCAGATTGGCGGTATGTTTCCTGCGCGAGGATAGGATTGAGGGTTGCGGGGTGGTGGAAGAAACCATCTCGAAAGGGCGTAATCTCAATCAGCGACCCGAAATTCGGCTGCGGTACATGGATCTCGGGTTGCACCTTCAGCGATGGGTCCACAAGGACCTTCACGTACCTTATCCGCTTCGGCGCTGCAACCACTTGTTCTTTCTTCTTCAAGTCGCCAGTGCATCCCGAATATGCTGAAACTGAGGTGTAATTCCGCGCCTAGATTTGAGCATCTCGGAAGGCCTTCGGGTCGGAATTGGGTTGAGCAGAAGGGGCGCCTAGGTTATCGTTTCAGTTCCTCTGGCGGTTTTACCTTTCGGAAACTTCCATAGATCAGTCCGTCATACAGAAGTTTCAACATTCCCGCGGCGAAGAGCGGCGTGCCGATCCAAACGTTGGCCATAGCGAAGCCAGCTAGGGAGGGGCTTATCGATTGTGAGATGCTTCGTGAGACGTTTGTGAGACCGGCAGCGGGAGTTCTATCCGACTCGTCAACAACGGCCATAACGTATGATTGACGTGTGGGGACATCCATCTGCGATAGGGATTGTCTACAAAACAGTAAGAACACTGCTCCAATCGCAGTAGGCGCGAACGGAACACCTGCTAGAAGTACGTTCGATGGGATGTGGCTGTAAACCATTGTCTTCAGAAGGCCCAACCGCCTTGCAATCCGCTCAGCGGCTAGGAATGAGAACGCCGTTATGATTTGAGTTCCGAAAAATATCAAGCCAAGAGATGCGTCACTTAGTCCGAACTTCAAGTAGAAGTAGTAAGCCAGAATGCTCTGGCCAATTAACCCGCCTCCGAACGCGTCTATCGCGAAGAGCCCTGCCAACTTCTGAACTATAGGCTTAGACTTCTCCGATAGTACCGCGCGTTTCTTGACCGCACCCTCAAGTTCAACTTTCTTCGACAGCCTGGAATACAGTAAGCCGCCAATCAGACCCGAGGCTAGGTAAGCAGCGAAGAGTGGTCGGTATCCAATTACGCCCGATCCTATGTATTGGGCCAGGCCAGACATCAATGCTCCAATGGATGAGGCGCCGTAGCCTACAAGGTTGTAGATAGTGAACGCCAAGGTTCGGTGCTTCGAGTCGCATGTTTGCGGTATGATCGCTTGTTCTAGAGTAAGGAAGGGACCAACTTCGCCTGCCCCGACCGTCATATTCCCAACGATGCCTGCAATGATAGGTGCCCACCAAGCCGAGGACAAAAATAAAACCGATCCGGCCACGAAGTCCATCAGTGCGAAGATAATGAGCGTTCGTTTTCGTCCGAACCTATCTGCTACGAAACTTATTCCCAACGTGTAGATTGCACTGGTGAAGACCGTGATCGTGAGTACGATGCCTATGGCGAAAGGCTGGAACCCTAGCTGGGCCATGTAAACTCCGAAAATCACGCCAAGAAATCCATACGGCACCGTTCGGATAATTTTCTCAATGAAAATCACTTTACCATCGCGGTCGATCCATCTGGAATCCACCAGCATCACCTTTCCTGAGACAAATTAGGGCGGATGAAGACGATTCGTATATGATTCTGACGAATGAGCGTCCTAATGCCAGCAGGGAATCAGGTATCTGTATGATGTAACATTAGTTGACAATGCTTGTAGAGCGCGTCGTATAGAGGAAATTGCTGTTTCATGTTCTAAGTCGTCGTGAGAGATTTCTCTGAACCCCATTGCTGCTGCTTCTAAGCCCGCGGACTCAGGGGCGGGTTCTCGTTCTTTCGCATCTGCTCCTCGTACTATCTTTGCAAGTTCTCTCAGAGCCGGATTGCTGAGTTTGTATTTCCGCATTATCGCGTCGAAACTAACGAATTCCTTTCCATCTTCTTGGTAATGCGTTAGTTCCACACCTTGCGCGTCAAATGGGATGGCGCTTTCGGTCTTGGCTGCCTCTTGCACTTTGTCCTTCGGGACGAAGAGAAACTGAGCTTTTTCGTCAATGAAACGTGTTATCAGCCATGGACACGCGATTCTATCGACTTTTGCTTTCTCACGAGTGACCCACTTCATTCGGGATACAACCGCGGCTGAGGGCGTGGGTGTGTGATTTAAGTAGAAGCTTTCGTGTTCCCGTCTTCCATAGCTTTCAGTAAGTCTCTGGAGAGTCGGCAATGAGTTCACCCTTGAAATCGTCTTCCTATATTTTGGCGGTTATCGAGCGTGGACAAGTAGCAGACGTAGTGAGAACAGTTAAGGAGATACCACAGGTTGAGGAGGGGGCACTTCTCATTGGCAGATATGACCTACTAGTTCGCGTAGGCCATTACGACCGAACCGGTCTGTACAAGGTTGTCTCCGAAATTCGTTCAATGCAGGGAATTAAGTCCACAAGCACGCATATTCCGTTTGAGGGTTTCACTAAGGAGTATGTAGTTGATGAGAATGACGCTCTGGCGATTTCTCTCCTTCGCTCTCAAGGTTCCTTGCCGACGGTTCTGTCTCAGTTGAGGGAGCTTGTGCACGTTGTGGAAGCGCACATAATTCCTGGCGATTGGGATCTGTTGGTTATTCTGCACAGCAAGAATGTTGAGCAGATCTTGGAAACCGCCGTCAACCAGTTTGAAGGGGTGCACGGAATCACGAAAACTGAAACCCTAATCGCTCGCCAGTATTTCCGACGAACCCCAGACGCCACTGTCTCCGTCGGAACATTCGTCCCGCAATACGCATTCGATAGACTGAAGGATGGAACGGTTCTTGGAACGCAACCCGTACAATGATTCAATTCAAAACCGGCTACAAGATTAAGGGTCTCGCTCCATACTTACGCCCAGTGATGGCATTTATCGAAAAGAACATGTTGGGGAACTGAAAAGTACTATCGTAAGTCATCGTCTAGTGGTCGGAGTTGAAAACTGAAGAGAGCAAACCGAACCCTGAGCAGCAGCAACCCCTCCCTACTGACGAGGACAAGCCGGAAATTGTTCAAGATGAACTGCTTGAGGCGGTTAGTCAGAAGCAAGAAAGCGAGAGAAAAGCGGCCGAGTACCTTGACCGGCTTAAGCGACTACAGGCAGACATGGAGAACGTACAGAAAATTACTCGGAGGCAAGTTCAGGAAGTAACTTCGCAAGCATCTGAAAGGCTGCTAGCCAAGCTTCTCCCGAGCCTAGATTCCTTGCAGCAAGCTGTGAACGTCGCCACTTCGGGCAACCCGCTGCTGCCTGAAGAAACAGCAGTTGGGTTGAGGATGCTCCAAAAACAACTGACCGAGATACTTCAAAGTGAAGGATTGGAAGAGATCACGGCAGTTGGTAAACCGCTGGATCCGGAGCTGCATGAAGTCGTAAGCTATGTAGAGACAGATGAGAAACCCGAGAACACTGTTGTTGATGAGATCCGGAGAGGTTACACACTCAACGGCAAGGTAATTAGGCCTAGTCTTGTCGTCGTCAGTAAGATTCCTGCGAAAACTGACCCTAATCAGGCTCCGAGCGAGTAGTCCCACAATGTTTTTGAATTAAATCCTCGTTTCACTGTTACGTCTAGTAACTAATGGTGACATGAACCTTGCCAAAGATCATCGGAATAGACCTTGGAACGAGTAATTCGGCTGCGGCGGCCATAATAGCTGGGCGTCCGACAATTATCCCGAGCGCCGAAGGCACATCAGTAGCTGGAAAAGCGTTTCCGTCATACGTAGCCTTCACGAAGGATGGGCAGCTTCTCGTCGGCGAACCCGCTAGGCGCCAGGCAGTTTCAAACCCAGAAGGTACCGTCATGGCGATCAAGCGCAAGATGGGCACTGATTACAAGGTCAAAATTTTCGGAAAGGAATACACGCCACAACAAATTTCCGCATTTATCCTCCAGAAGATCAAACGGGACGCTGAAGCATTCCTAGCAGACAAGGTGGAGAAGGCGGTAATTACCGTGCCTGCATACTTCAATGACAACCAACGTCAGGCAACAAAAGACGCTGGCTCAATCGCGGGTCTTGAAGTCGTCCGCATAATCAACGAACCGACGGCTGCGTCATTAGCGTACGGAATGGACCGACCCGAGAAGGAGATGAAAATAATGGTTTTTGATTTGGGCGGCGGAACGCTCGACGTGACACTTATGGAAGTTGGCCCGTCCAAAGACGACACAGGGAAAGTAACTCCCGTCTTCACGGTTCTTGCCACCAACGGAGACACACAGCTTGGAGGAACGGACATGGACAATGCCATCATCGATTACATCGCTGACGAATTCAAGAAAACAAACGGAATCGACCTTCGAAACGATAAAGTCGCCATCCAACGCGTTAGGGAGGCAGGTGAGAAAGCGAAAATTGAACTCTCAACGGTCCTCAGTACCGACATCAACCTGCCCTTCATCTCCGCCGATGCCTCAGGCGCCAAGCATCTAACCATGACGATGACTCGGGGCAAATTGGAAGAACTTGTTCGTCCTACCATAGACAGATGCCGGGGCCCGCTTGACCGAGCCCTCACCGACTCCAAGTTTACGCCGAAGGAAATCTCGAAGATCATTATGGTAGGGGGGCCAACCGGCGATACAGGCAGGGGTAATCGCGGGCGATGTCCACGACCTCCTTCTTCTCGATGTGACGCCACTGTCGCTAGGAGTAGAAACACTGGGCGGCGTTCTCACAAAGTTAGTTGAAAGGAACACGACGATCCCTACGAAGCGTACCCAAGTCTTCTCTACCGCCGCTGATTTCCAAACAACTGTCACCGTGCACGTGCTGCAGGGAGAACGGTCTATGGCTTCGGACAACGTGTCACTCGGAATGTTCAACCTATCAGGCATTCCGCCAGCACCGAGGGGGGTTCCACAAATCGAAGTTACATTCGACATAGACGCTAACGGCATTCTGAGCGTAGCCGCCAAAGACCTTGCCACGAACAAGGAGCAGAAGATCACCATCACCGCCTCCACCAAACTTCCCAAAGACGAGATCGAAAAGATGGTGAAACAGTCCGACCAGTTTGCTGCGGAGGATCTGAAGCGTAAGGAAGAAGCAGAACTTAGGAATTCGGCTGATAATCTGATTTACAGCGCTGAAAGGTTGACCAAAGAGCTAGCAGGGAAAGTGTCGAAGGAGCAATCCGAGCAAATTACCAAGGCCATCTCCGAACTTCGAGAATCCCTTGCCGGTAAGGATCTCGGAACTATAAAGCAGAAGCTTGAAGCATTGCAGAAGATTCTGCAAGATGTCGGAACGGCTGCATATCAGCAGGTTGCTCAACAGAGGTCGGGAGCAGCAGGCGAACCTGAACCAACGTCTCCGCCTCCGCCGGGTGAGAAGAAAGAACAACCCGTCGACGTTGACTACAAGGTCGTAGACGATAAGAAGTAGCGATGACATTGCGGCAGATCACTTTTGTCGAAGCGTGACTATTACGATATACTTGGCGTGCAACGTAACGCAACCAAGGACGAGATCAAATCAGAATATCGAAAGCTAGCGGTAAAGTATCACCCTGACCGGAACAAATCCCCTGACGCCGAGAATAGATTCAAGGAAATATCTGAAGCGTACGCAATCCTTTCAGACGATGAAAAACGAACACAATATGACCAGTTCGGCCACGCGGGAATTGACGGTCGATACTCAACCGAGGATATCTTCCGGGGCGTCAATTTCGACGAGATCCTTAGAGACATCGGCTTTGGGTTCGGAGGAGGAGGTTTCGGATCTATCTTCGACACATTCCTCGGCGGAAGACCTGCCCGTGGACCGCAGCGTGGACAGGACATACGCTATGACCTAGAGATTTCACTTGAACAGGCTTATGCAGGATTAGGGACAGAGATCGAGGTTCCGAGAACCGAACGATGCTCAGAATGCAGTGGCTCCGGCGCCAAACCTGGGACTTCTCCGAAGAAGTGTTCGGAATGTGGGGGCGCGGGGCAGATTCAACACGTTCAGAACGCAGGATTCATGCATTTCGCGCGAATTGAGCCGTGCAGGAAGTGCCGCGGTAAAGGGACGATAATCGAAAAGCCATGCAATCAATGTCACGGCGCAGGAATCGTCGAACGCGATCGACGCATCTCGGTAAAGATTCCATCAGGCGTTGACACTGGCTCCCAACTACTCCTACGCGGCGAGGGAGATGCCCCAGGCGGGAGCGGCAGACGGGGCGATCTATACGTCGTCATTCACGTAAGACCGAATCAAACCTTCCGAAGAGAAGGAAACGACTTGATATGCAATGTAGACGTGAATTTTTCCAGAGCAGCCCTGGGCGGTGATGTGCAGGTGCCAACGTTGGACGGACCAGCGAACATCATGATGCCCCCCGGCACCCAGAGCGGGGCAATCTTCAGACTCAGAAAGAAAGGAATGCCAGCAATACGCGAAAACGGGAAAGGAGATGAGCTGGTAGTCGTCCAAGTCAAGACGCCGACAAGTCTGACGTCCCATCAAAAGGAACTTGTTCAGGAACTTTCTAGAGAAGGGCTCTGATCAAATTGATCGTCTGCGCTGACGTTGATCCAGGAATGAGATCAATCTTTGATGTAAGGCCGGGCCCCCCGCTATAATCGACCGCGAAAGGCTTTCCCAACTTTCACCCAAAGAATTCGTTATTCGTCCTCCCGCTTCTTCAACTATCAACGAGCCAGCAAGTGTCTCATGGATAGGAGATCTGAGAAAAGATGTGATCATTCCGTCAAATCTCCCGGAAGCAACTGAACACAAGTTCAATGCAATACTTCCCGGAGACCGCAAGCTCCGCGTATACTTGTAGAGTCTCTTCTCTAACCCTAACGGGTCGGGAATCGAAGGCTCGGGCTCCCACCATTCGAAGATGAGAGCCGAATTGCGAAGTGCATTCGCACTCGAAACTCTAGCTCTCTTTCCGTTCAGGAATGCTCCCGCACCTCTCCTCGCCGTGAACATCTCTTCCAGGATCGGATCGTAAATCGCCCCAGCCACTGTCCTCCCACCCACCCTCACGCCGATCGAAACCGCGAAATGCGGTATTCGCTTTGCAAAGTTGAGTGTGCCATCCAGCGGGTCCACCGCCCAAATCACGTCGCCCGAACCAAACGGAACTCTACCCGCCTCTTCGGATACAACGGTGCTCTTAACGCCGCTACTTCGTATCATTGAAAGGATGAGTTTTTCTGATGCTAAGTCGGCGTTCGTGACAATGCTCCCGGCGTAATCGTATTTTCGTCGTATCGATAACTTTCGCCGGAAGAGCG
>JBEKPE010000099.1:0-8085 GCA_049521055.1 Bathyarchaeia archaeon | reverse complement strand
GTCCTTGCAGGTAATAAACATTCATTCAATTGACTACACGTCGATCAACCAAGTCACAAGAAAATGGAGTCGGCAGCGGTCCGGGGCTCGCGTGGCCTTTCGGAACACACTACTACCCGAATCGCCTGAGAGATTCACTTCCGTGTTCGGAATGGGAACGGGTCCTAGCCCTCAGCTATGGCCGCCAACTCCAACACAGGCACTGTCCAGCGAATAATTAAACGTAGAGCCCACCACAATTACCCCCTGCGTGTGGAGTGAGCCATGAGAGGAGCCGCCATAATCGGGGTAGGGGCGACGCCAGTTACAGCAGGGTCTGGCAGAAGCCTAACAGAACTATTCGTTGACGCTGCGATTCAAGCGATCAACGACGCGGGAGTTGACAAGATCGACTCCATATACGTGGGAAACATGATGTCCGGTTTCCTCCAGAAGCAAGAACACCTCGGCGCTTTGATGGCAACCGCTCTCGGCAGAGAGGGTGTGCCCACCTACAAGGTTGAAGGCGCTTGCGCTTCCGGTGGTGTCGCCACGAACGCCGCCGTGAAGGGGTTGCTTTCGGGTTTGGAGGATATCGTGTTGGTGGGGGCAGTTGAGAAGATGTCTGGATACTCTACACCTGAAGTGACGGAGGGCTTGATGATGGCTGAGGATAGAGTGAAAGCAGCTTCAACCGGTGTTACCTTCGTGGGCCTCAACGCCATGATCGCAAGGGAATACATGCACAAGTACAACGTCTCGCACGAGGCGATAGCCGAATTCCCGGTCATGTGCCACCAAAATGCCTTGGACAATCCGAAAGCGCAATTTCGAAAGAAGATAAGCGTCCAGGATGTTTTGCAGTCTCCCTTAGTCGCAGATCCGCTTAGGCTTCTGGACTGTTCTGGTATAGGGGACGGTGCCGCAGCCCTTCTCCTAGCTCCAGTGGATGTGGCCAAGAAATACACCGATTCCCCCGTAGAAATAGCAGCCTCGACCGTATCGAGTGATACACTAAGCCTCTACCAGAGGCCTGAGATCACTACCTTCAACGCTTCCAAGAAAGCTTCAGATCGCGCATACAAACTCGCACGCATCAAACCCGAAGACGTTGACCTGCTTGAGATTCACGATGCCTTCTCAATTTTGGGCATAATGGCGCTGGAGGATCTCGGCTTCGCGCGCAAGGGGTCGGGGGCTAAGCTTGTAGAGGAAGGGGAATGTTCCCGGGATGCTCGACTTCCAACAAACACCTTCGGCGGACTTAAGGCAAGAGGCCATCCCGTCGGGGCGAGCGGGGTTTACCAAATTGCAGAGCTAGCCCTTCAACTCAAGAACGAGGCTGGAAAATGCCAAGTCTCTGACGCAGAAATCGGCCTTGCCCAAAGCGTTGGCGGAATCGGAGGCACAATCACCGCTCACATTCTACGAAGGATGGATTAACCGTGACGACACCACTACAAATCGTTTCATACGTTTGCCAGAAATGCGGTTGGGCAGATTTTTATCCCGCTCAAACCTGCCCGCGGTGCTCTAGTACCGCAAAACAGACCGCGCTCTCGGGCGTAGGAAAAGTCGTAACCTTTACCACAATTAGATACCCCCCAAAGGGTTTCGAGACTCAAGCTCCTTACGTAGTGGCAATCATCGATATCGAGGGCGGGCCAAGAGTCATCGGCCGAATCTCTAACTCGGGCGACGAAGTAAAGATCGGCGCCGACGTAGTATTGAAATCAAGAACGGAAGGTCGATTGGAATTCCAACTTTCTCCCTAACTTGTTAAGAACACGCGCCATTTGTGATACGATTATTTGTTAGGAAACAGAAATCTCATTCCGGTCAACATGGAGTTTCGATTGAAAGACGGCAGAGCCGTCACCGTTCGTCCATTTAAGCCGGAAGATTTCGAAGCTATGCGGAGGCTCTACGCTATGGACTCCCGCCTTACGACCGCGCTCGTCTGGGAAGATGGGTATCGGGCCTAGAAGGTGGAGTCCTCCTCCTCGCCTTTGACGGGAGGAAGGCTGTGGGAGTAGCGATGATCTATGGTCGGGGGCGTACAAGGTTAAAGGGAATAGGCGAGTTCGTAACCTACATTCACCAAGACTATCACGCCAAAGGATTAGGTACATTTCTCGCGAGAACGATTCTCCAGGAGGCCAAAGGTAAAGGATTCCGCGGTTGCAGTGGCCGCGAACCTATGCGCATTAGCCGTCGGTACAGAAACTGATGGATCGATTGTTTGCCCATCGGCGGTTAACGGTATTGTAGGCATCAAACCTACCTTGGGGTTAATCAGCCGAAACGGAGTCATACCAATCGCCCACAGCCAAGATACGCCTGGACCTATGGCTAGGACAGTTCGCGACGCCACCCTACTCTTGAATGTGCTAGCAGGAGCAGACCCAATTGATCCTGTGACAGTAGGTCGGCCCATTAATTCCGAGATCGACTATACGAAATTTCTCGATCCAGATGGGCTTCGAGGAGCGCGGCTTGGGCTTGCGAGACAGTACTTCGGCTCGCATGCTCAAGTCGATCGACTAATTGACAACTGCATAACGGAAATGAAAAGGCAAGGAGCCGACATTATCGACCCAATAGAATTTGCATCATACAGGCAGTATAACGATTCTGAACTCGAAGTTCTCCTCTATGAGTTCAAACACGACCTAAACCTGTACCTCAAGACGCGCGGAAACTCAGTTGCCGTCAAATCTCTCGCGGACATCATCGCGTTTAACGAGACGCGGCGGAGTGAGGAAATGCCATACTTCGAACAGGAGATTATGGTGAAAGCGGAAACGAAAGGGCCGTTAACAGACGAGCCATATCGAGTGGCTTTGGCCAAGAATCATCAACTCTCTCGCGAAGAGGGAATCGACGCGGTGATTGCTAAGGATAAGCTGGATGCCATTGTGGCCCCTACAACCGGCCTAGCGTGGTTGACTGATTGGATAACAGGCGACCGCGAAAGCGGTAGCTGTTCCACTCCAGCCGCCGTTGCAGGGTACCCTCACATCTCAGTGCCAACCGGCTTCGTTCACGGGCTGCCCTTTGGAATATCATTCTTCGGCCCAGCCTGGAGCGAACCCACACTCTTTAGAATCGCATACTCATTCGAGCACGTCACCAAGGCGAGACGACCACCAAGTTTCTTGCCAACCGCAGGCCCCAACCTGCAGTAACCCTTGCCCGCGCCACGACCACCATGGGATGTGCGGACACGTTTCTCGTTCGTATCGCTAGGCTGTTCCTTTAGACGCTGGCGCAATTTCGAACCGACAGAAAGACGCGCCTTGCACAACGCACTGAGTTTCGACGGCATCAACCTTCTTATCGAATACTTCTGAGAACAGCCCTGCTAAGTCTCCTCGGACGTATTGACTGTATGGCTCTCCTCCCTTGCCTCGATGCGTTGTGCACTCAAAGTTCTCAAATGCTTGAACAACGGCAACTCCGCGATCGAAATCCACTTCCATCAGTTTGAAGATTCCCCATCCACCTGCGGCATACATGTTCATTATGTTGGGGAGCTGCTCTCTGATTCTGTCCCTACCCATGGTTTCCGAGAAAGCCTTAAGGGAAGACTGACCGCCTGCTCGACCCATCTGGTGCAGTAGCACTTTTCCCAAGGGTCCCTCAGCGCCGAAAATTTCTCGAGGCCGAGAGAACACTGAACCTATTGTGTCCAGTCTAAACAGAACCGCCCGATTTTTTTCCATCATGAGAGGGTGGTGGAGTGTGTCCACAATGACGCCGTTCAGTCCATCTTGAGATTGGACTTTCTTTACATCTGGGAGTGTCTTCAATTCTTGACCGAGTTGAACTGCAGATACATCGGATCGGGTTAGGTCCGCGAAGAAACTCCAATGAGCAAACTCGTGAAAGCCGGAGAGGATGTTCACCTTGTGTTTTTCAAGAATGTCAGCCACTTCCTTAAGCTCGCCTGGTTTGTCGCTTGAGAACTCAATGCTGAATTCTGCGAGACGACGGCCAGCAGCCGCAACCTCAGCAACAAACGCGCCCTTAGGCGAGTAGTCCGGAATCAGCTCAGGTCCAGTGGCAGGCTCTTTAGTCTCGGCGGCAGTCATACTTCGCGCCAACACGTGGAAGGACTTGGCATTCGTTCGCCTCTCTTGACACCGATTTTCACTGCTTGACTACATAGCATATGACATACGTACTTACTATAACGTTGCGTACAAATCCTACCTTTGTACCGTGATTGAAAGAACAAATCGGTCTGTTCGAGCAATTTCATTTTCTGATGAGTGCGGGCAGGAAAAACCTCAGCCGTTGTTCCCGTGGGTACGCTGGTGCGCGCACACTCAAGAACTAGAGATCAAATCCTCTATAGTACACTAAAGTTTTGACAAGACCCTATGAACAACCGACCCTGTTTGCTTTTGGCGAGAAGATTGGCTAGATTCCTAGCGAGATCTTTGGTTGGCGTTGATCGACTTACGATAAGTTGTCACGTTCTGTTGGTACGACGCCCAATTATGTAGGCCGGTATTATTGCCGCAACTGCGACTACTAAGGCGAGGATAAGATATGTTTGGGTTGGGTTGAGTTCGGACATTGTCGTTGTTGTTGTGGTCGTTTCTGGTGCTGGGCCGACGAAGTTTGCGGGTTCGATTAGCGTGGGTTGGGGTGATTGGTTGAAGTCGAATGAGTTCATCATATCGTTCGCTTTCACATCTCTCACGCCTAGGCTTGGGAGGTTGAAGTTGTCCTCAGCGAGCCTCAGCAGGGACGCGAATTCATATTGTGTGTGGTCGATGTAACCCTGTTTGGCCCATGGTGAGATGACGAGGGTTGGGACTCGGAAGCCTTCGCCGTAGGCGTCGACTTGGGGTGGGGTAACATTGTCGTAGAAGCCCCCGTAGTCGTCCCACGTTATGATAATTGCAGACGACTGCCAGTACTGACTCTGCATTACTTGGTTCACTAAATAGGACACATAATCCATACCGCAGTCACTCCGTGCGGGTGGGTGTTCACTGGGTGATTGGCCCTTGCAGGCCGCCGGGTATGTTGGGGGAACCCACCCGCCGGGTATTATCCAGGAAACGGCGGGCAGCTGCCCGTTCGCTATGGCGGAGATGAAATTCGGTGTGTTCTGGACATGGGCGCTTAGTTGACTTGGGTTGTCTTGGAAGTATGTGAAGAGTGGTAGTACGTCCCAGATGTTTGGTTGCAGCGGCCTGCGGTTCCCATCGTACCATGCCCAAGATACATTTGCGTTGCTCATCTCTTGTGCAAGTGTAGACCAGTCTAGTGAGACGCCTTGCCAGTTGAAGTTCGAGTTCGGGTTGTCGACTACTCCGCCGTTGAGAACCCATGGGTAGGTGAGGTTGGTGGGGCCGTTTGTACCTGAAGCAATGTAAAGGTGGTTCGGGAAGCTCGGGCCCATTAGTGAGGAGAAGAAGTTATCGTCTATAACATACTGGTTGGCGTAATCCCAATAGTATGGGATGTCGCTTCGATCGTAATAGCCCATTGTCAAAATACTTCCTTCCGCGGCGACGAACCCGTCCATCTTTCCGTTATCGTAGGCCTCGTGCGCGACATGCCACGCGTGGCTTAGATCCCTTCCAATCGACTCGTCGCTCAGATGGTAGGGAGTGGTGTTTTGGGCCTGCTGTAAGTCGTCGGGGTCAGCGACTCCAGGTGGGAGTTCATCGCCCACGATCATGATGGGTTGAGAAACGTTGAGGTGGAAGGGTTTCACATATCCCAGGTTCGTCTGGTTAGGGTCGAAGGGAATAGCCACGTCCATGGGAAGTCCGTTGACGCCGGGATACGTACCGAAGTAATTGTCGAAGGAATGATTTTCCTGCACGATGAAGATCAGATGTTGGATCTTTGAACTTGAGGCGCTAGCGGAGTTTGGCGCTATTAGGGGGAGCGTCATTCCGCTAACAATCATCATGATGACCGCGATTGGTATGATTGCGTAGGCGAACTTCATTTGAGGCACCAGTATGAGGCGCAGCGATGTCCACTAGGCGTAAAAGCATCGTGGATGATTCGTTCAGCGTTCGATCATGGCTTTCGAAAAGGCCTCTGAGTACTAAGAGCACTACGAGCACTAACAGTGCTGGAAGTCCGTCAAGCTCCTAAATCGCGTTGGAGACGCAGCTACCTACGAAACTGTCGATGAACCTGAAGGTCGAAGATTGAACTCTTAAACGCGAGTGACATACACGAACGAGACGATGGTGGCAGAGACAGTTGCCGCCTACAATCTTCGGTAATCGGATTGGTTTTTCTTTCCGAGAGCTGAATAGAGATTTGGCGTCCTATCTCGGAAGTAGGGAAGCTCGGTTTTCCTAAGCTTCTTGATGCTCGGAAGATCTAGCTCTGCCTGGATCAGACCCTCCGATTCACTCATCCTTGCAAGAGGCTGGCAGGTTGGAGAGACAATTTGGCTTTGGCCGAAGTACACCAAGCGACCCTCTCGTCCTACTCGGTTGGAATGGCAAGCGAAAACTGAGTTTTCTCCCGCGCGGCTTCGAACATATGTATCGACCATCGCCTGCATGGGCTTCGGTTGCGCTGAGGAGAAGAAGACAATATCCGCGCCGCCTAGCGCCATTATCCGTGCGGGCTCAGGGAACTCGAGGTCGTAACAAATTCCAAGACCTATTCTACCAAACCGAGTCCGGAAAGTTGGGAACGAATCTCCGGGCGTGAAGTACTTTTGCTCGTTGGCCCACAAGTGGACTTTTCTGTAGACGCCGACGATGTCGCCGTTTGAGTCGAAGAGGGCCGAGGAGTCGTGAATACGTTTGCTCTTTGAATCAAGTTCGTCAAATCCGCAAATCAAGTAGAAGCCATGCTCACTAGCTATGCGACCCAGCGCATCGGACGACGGTCCAGGAATTATCTCAGCAAGTTTCCTCCACGAGCGGTTCAGCGCATAACCTGTGGTGGCAAGTTCCGGAAAGCAGACCATGTCTACTTCGCGTCGCGCGGCGCGCTGTGCGAGAGTTTTGATTTTTTGGAGATTGTGTCTGACATTGCCGAGCGCGCAATTCATCTGCGCAACAGCTACTCTAGGATTCATTCTGGAATGCTCACGATTGTGGTTTGAACTCTACTTTTCTTTCCCGACGGTCCAGAAGTCCACCCACTCGGTAATTGGAGGATCGATGTCGATTTGCCAGAGTAATGCGTTGAGTTCTCCTCTATGCTGGAGTTCCTCCCCCACCAGCTGCCAAAGCATGTCTCGCATGGTTATCTTAATCGTCCATCTCTTGCCTTTGGGGTCGACTTCGTGCCAGACAATGGCTTTTGCAAGGTCTTTTGTTGAGAGTTTCTGCAGGAATTTCTTGACAAAGGAGTCGATCTTGTGCTCTTCTTGTTTTATCTTGTCGAGTCTGAGACCTGTGTCTAGAAGCCTCTTCCTTTCATGGACTTTGTCTGTGTAGACGTAGAGGAACCACCATCGATAGGCATCTAGTACGTGGGTGAAGATATCGAGGATTGAAGGGAATGATGCGCCTCGATCTTTTGTCAGCTCCGCCTCTGGTAGTTTAGAGATGACTTGGAAGTATCTCTTTCGGACGTGGGAGTTGTAATGGTACCATTCTCGTATGAGATTGAGTTCGTTTCTGTTGGATGTTCGCGTCTTGCCCTCTTCCATCAGTTTCGTCTCCCTTTCTTCTGTTTTCTGCATTCGTTTAGCCTGTCGACCGCCCGGCGTAGGTGTGGGATTGTGATTGACCCTCATACGAAAGTCCAACGTTAAAGGTCTAGAAGAACTCTGGATTATGCAGATTATCTAGTTAAGGTCTCTTGAGATTGGGGCCGTTGAGCAGTGGGGTCCTCCTAGCATGTCTAGGTAGCTGTCCTTCCACTTCTTAACGCGGATTCCCTTTTGTTGAAGCGCTTCTATCGTTGCGGTGGGTCTTGCGTAGGAAATGATGGTGCCTGATTTTATTGTGACGATGTTAGTTGCTCCGCGAGCCTGCTCCATTAACGCGAGCATCAGGTGATTAATGTCGTTCTTCTGCTTCGGTTCTCCGGCTACGTAAATCAAACCGTCTTTGTCGAGTTTGTCTTCTTTGATCAGGAAATCTATGAGGCTCACCTCAC
>JBEKPE010000098.1:0-8093 GCA_049521055.1 Bathyarchaeia archaeon | reverse complement strand
CCTACGACACCGTGCTCTAGCAAATAAATTCCATAGTAGCTCAGAGCCCAAAGTGCGCGTGCGGCTCTTTCCGGTACCGAGTATGCCGGAAGGCCGTGCTTCTCAAACGACATTCTCATCGTTTGCGCCATCTCCGTCGCGCCCATATCGCACACCATTACAGGTTTTCCAAATTTCGGAACGATCTTCGCGAGCTTCTCGGGTACGTCGTCGAGTATAGTTGGTGCGTGGTGTAGGCTTATTACCACTAGTCCTCCAATTTCCGGGTCTTCCAATATGGTTGATACTACTAAGGCGAACATATCGCTCGTGGCTTCTGCTGAGAGATCTATTGGGTTGAAACCTGATTGAACTGGGAGGAGTAGCTTCTTGGCCTTGTACTCGGAGAATTTTGCTATAATGCGGTCGGGGAACTTCTGTACGAGAAGTCCCGACTCTTCTAGGGCATCGGTCGCGATTATCCCGGGTCCACCAGCGTTCGTTATGACTGCCACATTTTTTGTGTAGGTTGGTGGTTGTAGAGCTAATGCGCGGCCGAAGTCGAAAAGTTCCTCAACATTTCGCACTCGGATAATTCCGGCTTGCTTGAATGCGCCGTCGTAAATCTGGTCCATTCCGGCGAGTGCTGCGGTGTGAGACGCCGTAGCTCTCGTGCCCGCTTCGGTTCTTCCTGCTTTGAGGGCCACGATCGGTTTTCTCTTCGAGGTCTCCTCAGCTCGGAAGAGAAAATCTCTTGGCCTCGCGAGCCCTTCAACATACATTAGAATTGCTTTCGTTTGAGCGTCATTCTCGAAGTAACCGAGCAGTTCGTCTTCGGTTACGTCACATCTGTTTCCATAACTCACAAACCCTCTAATGCCCATTCCATGTCCTGCCATGTAATCCAGAGCAGCCGCCCCGAAGGCGCCGCTTTGAGTCAGAAACGAAACCGAACCTCGTCTTGGGCGCGGGGTGGCAACGACCTCGCGGCCGTCGGAGAGGAACTTGTGTTCAGGGAGGAATAGCGTATCCATTCCCGTATATGCGTCATATATTCCGAGGCAGTTCGGGCCTATCACTCGCAAGTCGTATTTCCGCGCCGCCTTCACTAGTTCCTCTTCTAGGTTTCTGTATCCAACCTCGGCGAATCCGGAGGATATTACGATCGCTGCTTTAGCGCCGCATTGTCCTGCTTCCTCAATTACCGCGGGTATACCTAGAGCGGGAATGGCAACTACTACGGTTTCAACCTGCTCTGGGATCGCAGAAATCGAGGCGTAGCATTTCTCGCCTAGGATCTCTTGATGCTTTGGGTTGACTAGATGGACCTGACCCTTGAAAATCCCCCTGCTTCGGTTAGTGACCATGTTCTCGGAAATTGCATACCCTATTCTGCTCGGGGTTGCTGAGGCGCCGATGATGGCTAATGATTTTGGGTCAAAAAACGAGTTTAGGTTGCTATCTTCTTCAGATATTGAATGTCTCCCCCGCTCTTGCGCTCTTTCCAGAATTGAGAGACTTCAGTGTTGCTTTCAAGATATCGGTTCAAAGCTACTTCAGAAACCATCTGTGATAGGCGGGAGATTTGAGCGAGGTCCCAAACTATTCCTCTGAGCACCATGCAGAGCTTCCGGTCCTGTACGGATGAGATAACGAGTTCAGTGAGTTTCTTCTGTGCCTCTTCAATCTTCTTGGAGCGTTCGATGGTGCTATTTGCGAGTTCAACATCCAACAGGCTGAAGGAATTCATTGCGCCATTGGAAGTCGCGAGGGTTTCGACTCCGAACTTACACACTTCGTCAATGATTGATGAATATTCGGCGTATCTTTCTTCAGCCATAGTTATTATTTGGTTGGCAATTGACTCGCTGCAATCGGCCGTTTCCTCTAAATATTTTGAGACGGCTCGGTAACCGACGGCATGGGTGGCAGACTCAATGCCAACATGTCTCGACAATGGTATCCTAGAGATTGCACGAAAGATCTGACGTAGTATCAACCAGTACAGTCGGTCGGCCTCGTTTTCAAGTTCTAAGACTTCTAACGCGAGGGAGAACTTGCGTTCCATTAACGCTTGGAGTGCTGTCTCCAACATTGAAACGGCGACCTTGTGAAGTCGTGAGAGGAGGCCGGTGATAGGAAACTTTGATGGATCGAGGAAGCATTGGATCACTGTCTCCTTAGGAGTCTGTTCGACGATGCCTAACCCGCTTAGTCGCCTTGTTGAGTTGCGGATTGCATTGAGTTGTTCAACAGTTAGATCTGTAGTCGAGGAAACGATTGTCGTATCGCGTCCCAGGATGTAGTTGCCTGTAATCATTCTGGAGAGAAGTTCGCTGTCTTTGCAAGCGTCGGCATTAATCTTGCAAACGGTCATTTCGTCTGACTCCATCTCACTGCCTGGAGTGACGACCAGTTCTCCGAATTCGGAGAGTCGAAGTGTAACCACGCCGCCTCGTCTAAGCCCGACTTGTCTTACCCAATCCCGGGGCAGTGAAACTGTTAGGGTGGAGTGGCCGACTCGTTGAACCTTCCTGATTTCCAAAATCCTTCACTCAAACTTTCTTCATTGTAGTTAATTCTGGCGCGTCAGTCGCGTGGTGGGTCGTGCTCCAGCGCTGTTATATATTTCGTCGTGATTCTATATAGAGAACTATTAGCATAGTCGAATAATGGGTCGGCTACTCAGGCTCATTCGTCGAGACCACAGCTGTAGCTGATGGAGCTATCATGCGAACTCTGGTTATGAGGCATTCATCCCCTCCTTCTAGGATAAGATTCACCCCACATCGGGGGCAGGTGATTTGTGGGAGGCTAAAGTGGAACGATAGGTCGTCAGTTTCTAGTTTTTCAGCGTAGTTGCAGTTTGTGCATCTCGCATATCCCGGCGTCTCTTCAACCTGAAGAATCGATCCTTCTAATGGCGTGCCTTTGGACAGTATCTCGTAGGAGAACTTCAATTGGTCGATTGAAAGAACTCTGAGCTTCCCGACCTTCAGGTGAACCTCCAATACCTTACTTGAAGAGTGCTCTTTGACCAGTTCCAGGAGCGCCTCAGTCAGTGAGGTTGCGATCGCAAGTTCATGCACGTGAATGACCTGCTATCTCTTCTTCAGCCCAAGTTTCTCAATTACCTCAGCAATGCCGGTCCCGTTCCTGCAGCTTGTGTGAACTGTAGCTGCCCGAGGGTTGATGCGGGCGACGTCGGCGCTGAGTTTGTCTGGGTCGACCCCCATGGCTGCCGCAACATCGATCTTGTTGATCGCGACTACTGTCGCTTCCCGGAACATCATCGGGTGTTTAAGGACCATGTAGGGTCCCTCAGTTACGCTAATGACCACCAGCCGCCTGTCTGATCCCAATGGAAACTCAGCCGGACAAATTAGGTTTCCAACATTCTCAATGAAAATCAAGTCAAGCCTATCGAGCGGGATTCTATCCAACGCTTTTCGAATGAGGTTCGCATCGAGGTGGCATTCTTTTCCCGTGTTAACCTGCACTGTAGGTACACCCTCTGAGGAAATAATTTCCGAGTCAATCGTGGTTGTGACATCTCCCTCAATGACGGCAATTCGTATGTCTTTCTTGAGTTGTGAGATCATCGACTTAATCAGCGAAGTCTTACCTGAGCCAACGGACCCCATAACATCTATCGCATGAACTCCCTTCGATTCCAATCTGCTCCTGTTCTCTTTCGCTAATCGTTCATTTTCTCTGAGTATGTTGACTTCGAGTTCTACGTCGAAAACCTCACCTTCTGCGGAAGTCACGACTTCGACTTGTTTCGGCAAGCCAATTCCAACTGCTACTGCTCTGAGAGCTTCGGGTTAAGAAAGTGCTTGTTGAATTCTCACAATCAGAAGCCTTGTGGCAAAGTGCTGGATTCAGCATTGGGAATTGGCATTACAGACATATAGGTCGCCTACAAGTTTTTCCAGTAGCGGTTGGCCTTGTGCCTCACTTTCCCTGGAAAGGTTGTGGCGATAACTGGGGACCTTGCCTCAGTGGACTATGGCCAGGATGGAGTCAGGGACAATGTCAACATCTCTCTTGTAAAGCCAAACCTAGGCAGCTACGTCCTCGTGCAAAGTGGTTTCGCCGTCAAATTGCTCTCCAAGAAAGAGGCATTGGAAGCCTTGGACTTGTGGAAGATGATTCGGGAAATTGACTCGGAGGAATCATAGCGGGTTTGCAGGCGAGATCCAAGCCGATGGATGGCGCAATTCTAGCGGCGCGCCACAGCTTCATGCCTAACCGTTTAGGCTACTGTGGTCCAGACGAAAATGACATCTTATTCGATTCTTGCCTGAGCAACACGCGCAACGAGCAACTGGTCGAAGCCCTCAGAGGCTTCAAAGCTGCATATCCATACATCCGATTCATAGCCGAATCACTCGGAGCGCAGGATCCCCTAGATTACCGAGCGGCGGAAGCATATTGGATTGGCAACGATTCCCTTCAGAAGATTTCGCCCGGAGACTTCTATGACCATCTCACTGCTAGATTCAAGTCGAAATTCCCCAAAGAACACATCAAGAAATTCTTTGAAACCAAAACCTTCGCACCATTCCCCCACCATGCCCTCCACGTGTTCAACTCGTTCTCCACCATGGGAACTGCGCCCGAAGCCCTCGCCAGCGGTGCAGGTTCAGACGAGACGGTAGGGAGCTTGATGGACAAGTGCCGTATCTCTTGGGGGAGAGTTCTTGAGGCAGATGAGAGCGGGCATCTGGTCGTTGAATACGAGCCAGTGCAACGTGTGGAGGGCAGATTGAATTTGGGAAAGCCAACGTCAACTAAAGTTCTCGCGCAGGTTCAAGGGAAGAGCTTCGTTGTTGGCGCGAAGAAGGACGATTGGGTTTCATTTCATTGGGGTTTCGCTTGTACCATCCTAACGCCAACCCAAGTTGCGAACCTCAGAAAGTACACTCTATCGGATATGGCTATGGCAAATGCCGTCCCCGTTCCACACTAGGCAAGAGAAACGATGCACCTTCGCAATCGCTGGACAATGGCCCTCCTGACAAGCGCAGGCATATTCGTGACGTTCGTTTTGCGGGTGAACCTGTCGCCCGTAGCCCCAATCCTACAACAGGACCTTCATTTATCTGACTTCGAACTTGGACTAGTATTGTCCGCTTTTCTGTGGGTTTACACGTTTCTTCAACCCGTCGCGGGGCTCCTAACCGACCGGTTCGGCGCTAGGGCCAGCCTATTCGTAGGGGGGTTAGCAACATCCGTTCTAACCCTTCTTACAGGGTTCACGAACTCGTTCCTATCGCTCTTTGCAGTACGGACATTGATTGGTGTAACCCAAGCACCTAACTTCGTATCCGGGGCGAAGGTTACCGCATCGGGATGGTACCGGGAAGAGGAACGGGCACGTGCAACTTCAATCTGGATTGCTGGTGGACGCCTAGGCCCTGTGTTGGCGTTCCCACTCGCCGCTTGGCTCGGGTCGAGCTACGGATGGCCGTGGGTATTCTTTGCCACGGGGCTTATGGGGATACTGTGGTGTGCGGTGTGGTACGTAGGATTCGAGGACAACCCTAAGGTCACACCTAGAAAGGTTGAAAGTAAACGGTATAACATCCGCGAAAGTCTTCCCATAGTGATCAGCCCGCTCGGGCTCGGCTTGACACTGGCCAGTTTCGGCCAAGGCTACGTAGCATACTACTTCAATCTCTGGTTGCCGACCTACTTGGTGAGAGAGCAGAAGTTCACCATTCTGAACGCAGGGATTTTCGCAACACTCCCCTTGATCGCAGCGGTTGTGACGGTTCTCTTCGTTGGTGGATTCGTGTCGGACTACCTCGTGAAGATGGGTGCCTCTCCGCTAGGCCTGCGCAGAAGGCTCTTTGTACTGGGGATGGTCGTGACGGCGTTTCTTATGTTTGCGACGGCCTATGCCCCAAATGCGTACTCGGCGCTTTTGTTGTTGAGTTTGGCGGGGGCATCCCTGGGTTTCTCTACGCCTTCCTTGTGGGTAGCGCTTGTGGAAGCAACGCCCAAGTCAATGGCAGGTACAATGGGGGGTGTGCAGAATTTTGGGGGTAACGTTGCTGGGATAGTTGTTTCGGTATTGACTGGATATATTTTGCAGATTTCGCATAGCTTTTTCCTTGCGCTCGTTGCCGGAAGCGCAGCTGCATTCATAGGAGCTATCTCCGCGGCCCTGCTGATCAAACCGCAAAAGGCGTAATGAGCCCGTTCAGCAAGTGGGTCAATATAATATGTAGAGTACCAACAGAACTTCTAATTGTAATTACCCCGCCACCTTCCCGCGGCGGGATTATGCTGAACCAAAAACTCACGGATATGCTGAAGGGCGAACTCGATCATGAGGAACAGCATTACGCCATGCTACGTTACCTCTTGGAGAGTTTTGTTGAGAAGAAGGAGGTTTTGGAAGTTTGAGTCAGGTAACAACTATTCTTCAACCTAGAGCCGACGTTAAGATTCTTGAGGAGCGATGCAAAGCATGCGAGCTCTGTGTCGTCACATGTCCACAAGGTAACTTGAAACTTTCAACTAAACTGAACCACGCTGGCTTCCACCCAGCCGAGTTCACTTATCGGGGAACAAAGGGAGAGTGCACCGGTTGCGCAATCTGCTACTGGGTCTGCCCCGATTTCGCCATCAGTGAAATCCAGGTGAAAGCTTAGATGGCCAAGAAACGAGTTTACCTGAAAGGAAACGAAGCCCTCGCATACGGTGCCTTGGAAGCAGGACTCAACGCCTACTTCGCGTACCCAATCACGCCCTCAAGCGAAATCCCGGAAACATTGGCGAAAGAATTTGGTGGCAACAAGTATCCGGAATACAAAATCTTCCTCCAGGCCGCAAGCGAACTAGAAGCAATCAACATGGTAATCGGTGCCGCCTCAGGCGGTGCCCGAGCGATGACCGCGACATCGAGTCCAGGCTTCAGTTTGAAACAGGAAGGTCTCTCTTATGCAGCTGGAATGGAACTTCCCTTCTTAATAGCGGACATATGCAGATCGGGACCGGGGTTAGGGAACCTTGGCCCGGAACAGAGTGACTATTTTCAGGCAACAAAGGGTGGTGGCCACGGGACCTACCATCTGCTTGTTCTTGCACCCGCCACAGTCCAAGAGATGGCCCTCTTGCCGCGAATTGGGTTCGATCTTGCATTCAAGTACAGAAACCCAGTCCTAATCCTCAGCGATGCATTTACGGGACAGCTTAAGGAAGACGTAGAATTCCCGGAATTCACTCCTGAACAGTATGATGTGTCATCATGGGCAACCACGGGCGCAAAGGATAGAGCGCCCCACATCATCAATTCGCTAGAACTCGACCAGCAGAAGCACTTCAAACACATCGGAAGAATCTTCGAGAAATACGGGAACGCCGAAGCAAATGAAGTCAGGTTCGAAGAATACCGAACCGAAGACGCCGAGACAATCATAGTTGCCTTCGGAATCGTATCCCGAATCGCGAAAGGCGTTGTTAACAAGCTACGCTCCAAAGGGCTAAGGGTCGGGATCTTCCGGCCGATAACTCTGTGGCCGTTTCCGAAAGCACAACTCAAGAAACTTGCCTCAGGAGGCAAACGGTTCCTAGTCGTCGAGTTAAACACAGGCCAAATGATCGACGATGTGAAGCTCGCAGTTGGCAGTGGTGTTACAGTCGATTTCCTCGGTAAATGGGGGGGCCTCGTACCGACTGAAGCAGAGATAGAGAGCAAGCTAAGGAGGTTGGAGGTGGTCGCCGTATGAGTCAACTCGCGCTTCGAGTTAAAGTTGGAAAACTGAAGTCGTTAACCGAAACACCAACGCATTACTGTGCAGGCTGCGAACACGGCACGCTTACGAGGCTGATCGCTGCGGCAATTGATGACTTAGGTTTGCGTGAGAAAACTGTAATGATTGACTCGGTCGGTTGCAGCGTTCTCGCCTACAACTACCTCAACTTCGACCATGTAGTGTCCGCACATGGGAGGGCGCCTGCAGTGGCCGCGGGATTGAAACATGTTCGACCTGAGTTGACGGTATTCACGGTTCAGGGTGACGGAGACGCGGCTTCGATCGGGCTTCTTGAACTTGTCTACGCGGCAAAGAGAGGAACGCCAATTACAATATTCCTTGTGA
>JBEKPE010000097.1:0-8104 GCA_049521055.1 Bathyarchaeia archaeon | reverse complement strand
TAACGAGATTGGTTATGTGGTCGGTCAGGTATGAGATTTCCCGCGTGATCGCTTTGCCTTACGGCCACGCGAACTTTTTGGCCTAAGGCTTCGGGCCATTATTAGTTGGAATTAGTTGGAAACGATCAGGCGAGCTACCATGAAAGCATGAACAGTACAAAAGATGTTACAATACATTACGAAGGTGCCTGGCACAGTGGCTGCGAAGACGATTCTGTATGCGTCACCCGGCGCCAAGATCACGCCTTGGTCAAAGTAGCTTTGTATCGAAAAACCATGGGCTTGAGACATGTCCATGTTGCATACTAGGATATGGACCACATCGCCCTGCTGCACTCGAATGATCGGCCACGGGTTCACTGGCGCTCCGTGAGCTATGCTATCGTTGAACCCTGAGAGATCAGCGATGATCAGAAAGAAGCCTGGTGGCCGCACGCACGTCGAGGACGTGACGCTTACAGGCGAATTATTGGTCGAACCATGGGGAGGCGGAAAGGAAACGATTCCTGTTACAAAGCTGAGGACTAAGATCGCGGCAACTGCTACGCCGCCTATGACTAATCTTCTGGAGCGAGACATTGCGGATGTAGCCTTTAGGAATTACAGGTTCGAACCGGATCTGGTTCGAACACGTCTCAGCCCCGAAGATAGGCTTACCGATTGCTTTCGACCTCGTATTAGACTAACGATTGAAGTACCGTCTGATCCATAACGGAATGATTGTAGCGTCTGAGGCCACACACATGGCTAACATGGTTGCACCTGCTTCCACTTGTTGAGGTGCTGGGTAAGAGCCGTAAATCGCTACCGGCGCCACCAACAGGTACGCCCCAAAGATCGCCATAGCCTTACACCCTAGAAGGTACGTCAACAAACGCTGGCCGAGGGTCAGGCGCGTGAAGCCTACGTAAATTAACACGCCGGCAAAAAATACTGAGACATGCATGATCCAATGCAATTGGAATTGAAGGAGAGCTTGGTCAAGAATCGATGGCACATGCCAAAATACAATTATCAACAACGCCGCAACCAAACATGGCAACCCTTTCCAGTTCGCAGCCCTATTCACCGAACTAAGTAGAGAGGAAACGTTAGCAAGATTACTCGACATCATTCTCCCGGCTGAAAGAAAGGCCCGCAGTGAAGCGGCCAGAGCGTAACCGGCAAATAGCAGCAACACATCGGAAACCATGAGCAGAACCTCCGGTGCCACATTCAACCCCGACGACAGGGCAAAGAAAACATAATCGATCGGTTCAATTGGCGTGAGCATTGCGATTATCAGCGTCGAACTTAGGATTAGAAGAATCATCCCACGGGTCGTCGCCCGTCGAACAAACTCTTGTCCTATTTCGAATCTAGACAACGCAGGCTCCCTTCTAGCCTGAGCGGGAATCCATTGAAAAACATAGTTGAACAGAGAGCCCGAAATTCTTCAGACATTAGGAGCAACGAAATCTTCAGGTCGAGATGTTAACCCGCGACCCAACCTTACGACCTCGTCAATCCCGTCCAATCTGAACCGTCAACCGAATGATAATGCTCAACGAGATGAAGGCGGCCAAACCCACTATCACGCCTGGCAGGATGGAACGAAAACTCAGTGATGGCGCCACGCCTTCCACGTGTATGACCAAGAGAATTAGAACCATAAGCATTAACCAGACATGGATTTCCTTGTGTCGACCGAAATTTCGCGATTTCCTTGCGGATTCGGTAAGTAGCCCTGATAGGTTCAAGATGAGCAATATTGCGAAAGCTACGGCGCCCGCCCAGAGTGCGAGGCTTGGTTCGAGGAGGCTAGGAAGAAGCAGGAATCCATGTATGATTAGGAAAACCGTAACGACAATCGACATCGCTGAATGCATGCCGCCCCACTTGAAGATCGACAACTGATACGACGTGTGAGGGCCACCATTCGAGTCGCCACTAATTTTCGGGTGTCTCTTCCGGATCCAAAATCCTTGGAGCATAAGTATCAGGAACACCGTGATCGTGCTCCACCCGATTACGCTCGCGTAACCGGACATGAGAGACTCAGGCTCTACGAGGAGGTAAGTCAGCATTAGAGCAACTGCGGATCCGAGGAAACCTTCCGCAGCCCACAGCCTCATGTGCATTGTAATCAATGCCTCACGTAGTCATCGCTACTGGGTAAGCATACACGCTAGTGTAGCGATCGGTAACAATATCCCATAAACACAGACAGAAGGTTTCTGCTGAGCGGTAATGAAGGTTCTTCATACTCCCGCTGAAGCGGAACGTGCAGTCAGCGCCTCTATGAAATCACGTTAGGGTAACCTGCTTTGGTGTTTGGATAGAATGATCCTATCTAAGGGAAGTAGAAGGTGGACAGGAGTAGAAGTATCAAACCCAGCGAGGCTACGAGGATCCAGACTCGACTTATGACTGCTCCCCACTTATCGTGTGTGTATATGTAAGCGACAATTGACAACGACAACAGATTAACGCCGAGAAATACAGCGAACCTAGCGTCGCTCACTGTTTCAACTGCATTTCCCATCCAGAGATAACCGGTCGCGATAACTTGAAGCGCAAGTAGCAGCGCTACCACTCGTCTAATGGGAGTCATTTGTTGACCGTCCAATTTCCAGCCAATCGAATCTTTTCTTGAGCGAAGATCCCGCCAATTCTATTCGATACATGAAGAATATTGTGGAAAATATCACAATGCTCAAGAACGCAGTTGACAAACCCAGTTGAACAAGGCTCGATGAACTCATTCCGTACATGACCACATGCACCATGGCGTTTAAGGACGCACCAATGGCCAAGGCTCCGCCTGAAAGGAGCAGCACGAATGCAAGCGCTGTCTTGAATCGTCCTTGAGTTCTCGAAACTCGCTCTGAGTGCGGTTTGGGTGCGCCTCTCGCTCCCATAACAGTGTAGAGCGCAAACGAGGAGGTCCCAACCAGAAGAGCGATTGCCCCAAGCACAAGAACCGCTTCATCCGTCGCGATCACCTGCCCAGGAGATTCTAGACCCCAGTACGCGAGCACGAAGAGTTCTGCGATGAAGATCAATCCTACAGTCACGAATACCGGTCTCTCGGCTATACGCCTAGAAGAGCCTCTGTCTATGAGAGGAAGAGCGATTAACACCACAAAAAGGACAGTCACCAAACCTATGGCTACTGACAATCCTGATCCTTCGAACGCCGAGATTTTCAGTATCTGGTATATCCAGAGGAAGTACCAGTCCGGCTGCGGTGTGAACTGGGCCGCGAGTTGGGGAGAGTACTCAGGCGGGAGACTCAAAGGGAAGATTGCAGAAATCAGAAGCATCGCACTACCGAACAAAGCCGCAAGTTCAAGTAGATAGAACGTAACGTCCGGAAAAATCGGGAGACTATGGCTGGCCTTCGGATCGATCGGAGGCCCTCTTGAAGGTTCCGCTATCCCGTGGGCCTCAAGCATATACATTTTCAGAGTAAGAAGAACGAGCAGAACAGCTGGCAGAACCACTACGTGCAAATCATAGAACCGAAGAAGCTCCGTTGCATCGCCGCCCGCGCCTACTATCAGGAAGCTAAGGAAGGAAGATATTGTGCCGGGCAGGGCGTCGATGATTCCTATTCCAACATCAGTCGCAGACTTTGAGACAACCGTCCATGGCAGCAGATATCCTGTAAAACCGAACCCTAGCGTAACAAACCCCATTACCATGCCGACGACCCACATCATCTCCCTCGGCTTCTTGTACACCGAGACAAAGTAGCCACGCATCATGTGCATGAAGGCAAGCATGATCATCGCATAAGCCGTGTAAAGATGAACGGTTTGAAGGAATCTCCCATAATACACGCTTTGAAAGATGTATTGAGTCGAACTGAAAGCGTCAGTAGGGCTGGGGGTGTAGTAGAGCATCATCATGACCCCTGTCACGCCTTGAATCAAAAACGCGACTACAGTTAGTGCACCGAGCCAGTAGAACGGGTTGATGGAATAAATCGGTGCGGGCCTGAGAAGAGGATACGTTAAACCAAGTCTCGCGTCGAACCAGGCAGCAATCCGGACCCATCGTCCGTTTCTTGATTCAGCCACTCAACTAACCTACTGGATTTCCACCCTGCAGATCACCGGACACGTCGTTTGATCCGGTGTCATGACCGAAAATCGTTGGTGGCCCCATGCCAGTCGCGAAAATATTGCCGGAAGGATCGACCTCCAATAATACCTGAGGTTGAGGCCTTGGTGATGGCCCCGCAATCACATTCGCTTTGTTGGCGAGATCAAATACGCTACCGTGACAGCAGCAATATCCTACTGGGCCATCTGTTTTGTATGCTGAGTTGCAAGCGGGCGTACTACCGGGTGCTTGAAATCCGTAAATGCATCCTAGATGCTGACAAATGTTACTGAAACCTACAATGTCCTCGTCTGGACCGACGCCACCATCGGCCTTTGTCCCCAACTTAACTAGAATATTGGGCTCATTGTCGAGCGGATAGTTGAAGGCTATCGGTTGACCGATGGTTAGATCAGTCAGCTGAGCAACCTTCACTCTTGGGAATTGTCTTGACCCTGATGGCCTCGTTGTCCCGGTTGCAGAGGGACCGGGATTTGTAATGGACTTTAGGACAGAGGCTATGCCACCGACCGCAAGCAACGTTGAAAACGCCATTGCAAATTTGAGAAAATTCCGTTTTGACTCCTTCTTTCGATCTGAAGCAGAGTCTCCGCTACTCTTTCGAGCCATGTGTTACACCTTGCTTTCCCTAGGCCTGGGGCGCACGACCGTTCCGACTATTGCACCGACAAACAGTAGTCCGATACCTACAGCGGCCGCAAGAGTCGGCGAGATTCCGGTGGCCGTAGCAGTCGGAATAGGCGATGATGGTGGTGCTTGATCACTGACAGTTAATGTGTACCATTGCGATACGGATTTTATGTGCGAAGATTCTCCCATTTTTCCGTTCCAAACGGCAAAAGCGGCATAGTAGTTTGACCCTGTTGCAAGCTGCACTCTGTACGCAGACGCGTCTGAGATCGAGAAACTCCGGACCATTTCAACGGTCCACGTCTTGTTTGAATCGGAGAAATAATTTCCGACATGCACGACATACGGGTCGGCGTAGGGGTCGAGATTTGGTGAAGCGGCACCAAAGCTCCCCCCGATCACATAGAACCCGGTTGTGTTAGTATAGTCATCCTCTGCAAATGACACATTATTGTTGGGAAAGATCGGGGATCCTGCAGGATCCGTGTAGCCTCCCGGAAACGAGGTGTCACTGGCACTGTTATCTGTCGGCACCGATTGCCAATGCCAAATGTCCGCTCCCCCACCAGTAATCGCGCCGTCCGAACCCAGGACCATGGCCGGCGATTGCTGACGCGTTGCAGGGGTTTGCAAAAACCAGAGCATAGCGACTCTGTCCGGATAATAATAGGTCGAGTTGTAGAACAGCTGTTTCACATTCGCGGTATCTGCTGGGTTGAGCGGAATCAGCGTCCCATTCGGAGCGGCGTAAACTTCGGTAGATGAACCGAAGGACGGCCCGACTGAGTCATTCCATCGAAAGAGCACATAGATGTTGAAACCGTCATTAGCAGACTTCACAAGAACATTCGACGTCTGCCCACCTCCCGGCGAGACGGATGCACCAAGCGGCACATCAGTCCAGCCGATTCTATCCCAAAACGACTCACTACCAGGAGCAGTATAATTTGGAGCGGCGCCTACCCTATAGGATGTCAAGTTCACAAAAGAGCCTTGAGCTTTTACGACTCCCGACTCGCTCCACCCAATTGCAACGGCTAAGCACAAGACCGTAAGCAAAACGAGGGCAACGATGGACCGTCTACTTCTTCGCCTTCTTCTAGTGGACAACATAATCCTGACTATCCGCATATTATGTGCATTTAAAGGAAATTCTTGAATTCCTACAACTCATTCTGTCATCCCACGCACAAAGATTCCACGTTACATTTTCGGTGTGGTTGGTGGCTTCCAGGCCAACGCGAATATTCCGCCCAGAACTCCTAGGATCAACCCCACTCCGAATCCTGCCATCGCGCTGCCGAATATGCTGAGTACGGAGAAGATCAGGATCAAGAGGCCCCATTTTGAGTGTTCGATTGGTTTGTTGTATAGCATGAGGGCGCTGATTATGACCACTATTCCGAACAGTATGCCGGCAAGGCCGAATATTCCGCCTAACCCGTATCCTCCCATCATTCCGAACCCTGGACCGTATGAGTATCGACCCATCATACCTCCATACCAGCCACTCCCTCCGTATCCTCCATACCCTGAATAGCCATTCATCATCCCACCAAACCCGAACGGCCCCACCATCGACATCATTCCTCCCCCGAGCAGAATGAAGATGCCTCCAATCAGTGAGAGAATGAACGCGGCCGTAGGTTTCTCTTCTGCTGTCATGCCTTGATTTCGACTCTGTCTAAGTGAATTCGACTTCCTGTATGAAGTCACCATGCCAGGAATGGTACCAAACTTGTCCTGTGCTGCCGTTGACGCTGAGCATTCCGGCAATTTTTCCGTTAACTGTGAAATCGAAGGTGTAGTATCCGTAGAATCTCGTTCCCATCTCTACCTTTGCGTTGCTGAAGTTTGACGTCAAGTATGTTTGCGCGAGCTGCGTGGCCTCGTCTTGCAAGACCGACATTGTAGAGGACCATTGGTTTCCGTAGTAACCCATCATTCCATTGTTCATTGGGCTGTACTTGGTGTTCCAAATCATGTTTGGCCCGGGTTCCGGCATCATAATGCCGACCGTAATGCGTCCGTACATCATTCCTCCGCCCATCATCCCTGACGGTGGAACTTGTTTCCAGATGAGCATCTCGAACGCCCCTCGGCCAGTGTCCTTCTCGTAGTAGATTACGTAGAAGTTGTATTGGAACTCCATTATCTCCTTGACAGCCAGGTTAGAATTACCGGTTAACGCGAGGTTTTGTTGCGCGATCGTCTCTGCTTGCGCCAAAGTGAGCTGCGTGTTCGAAGATGTTTGGAGTGGCTGATACAATTGTCCCATCATCCCTTGGTTGCTGTAGCCGCCGCTCTGGTACGAGGTAGGCGTGGCGACGAACGCTGAGTAGGCCGCTGCTAGAACTAAACCTCCAAGGCCTATCACAACTGACAGGATTGCGAGAGCATTGCTTTTCTTCATTTTGATATCCTTCCTCTTCTGACTGCTTGCCTCAATATACTGTTACTTGGCCTTCCATCCATCCGGGCGCGGTCATGGCTCCGTTCGCTCCCATAGCGCCGAACCCGCACGGAGTCAAACAGACCCATTGAAACGTCCCAGTCTGGTCAAGGTTCAGGTACACTATTTCTAAGTCGCCTCCGACAACTGGGATATTGATTCCCAATTGGGGAATTGAAAATGTGTGTGCGAGTATTGCCCCGGGAACCGATGAAACGTCTTGCCCCCAGCGTTGACTAACATCCATGCCCATGGCGCTTGTGCCGTTGACTAAGTACACCGCGCCGCCGACCGTTCCAGTTACTTTGCCCTCCGAATCTGTACTGCCCGGCGTAGGCGTATCGTATGAAATGATTGTTAGTTGGATCAGTGTGTGAGCGGGAAGAAGTATGTTGGCTGCTGGTTGTGTTCCATTAGGTCCAAGAATTGAGAACTGCGGTTGAGCCGTTGAAGAATTCCACCCGGTGTCCATGACTTCAACTAGCGTTAGCCTAAACGGACCCGTCTGTGAAGGCGCTGAGGCGGCGGTCCGAACCTGTAGTCCATAGTATAGTGAGAGGGCTCCAATTAGACCAGCTGAGATAACGAGGATCAAGCACTGTAACCCCTTCAAACTAACCCGCTTCGGCTGTGCGTTTTCCATCCTATTTGACCCGGAAGTATTTACGAGCCGACGAAACTTAACGGCTTTCTAGCGACGTTCATTATTCTATATAATACATGCTAAACCGCGTTTCCTCCTCCAGCCGACTATGCAGTACTAATTTACCGTCAAAGTGTAACTTTCTAACAACTAAGTCGATGACTTTCGACCAATCATCACAATTGCGCCACCCATCAAGAACTCCTTGAGTTCGACGCTCTGGAATTTGCTCTTCATCTGAAGTAGGAGAGCGTGGTTTGTTGGTAAGG
>JBEKPE010000096.1:0-8208 GCA_049521055.1 Bathyarchaeia archaeon | reverse complement strand
TTCTTTCATCCTCAGCTTAAATGAGCTGACGACTCCCATGCCTTCAAGATGCGTCAATAGCTTTACTGCGTCCAAGAGGTCGCTCATGGTCCTGAGGCGGGCTAGGTCCGGCATTCGTCTGTACTTGAAATATCCTGCGTGTGCGAGCTCGTGAATCAGGTAGTAGACGGCTTCGCGATGGTCGGTGTGGAACTGTTTGGAATTCAGGTTCAATGCGACATCTTCGCCATAGACGATGTTGTCGTAGCCTCCGATCAGATAGGCCGTAGTGTTGAAGATGTGCCCCCGTGGAAGATACATCAGAACCGAATCAAACCACAGTCTCTCCTGATCCTTCAAGAGTTGAATGATTTCTTCGACGGAGGTTTCCAATTGCGCGTTCCATTTGATTCGCCCCATTTCCTTCTTCCAAAACTCTTCGATGGTTAGCGTTGATGAAATTGAGGCCCAGAGATGATGCTTGTACGCAAGCTTGCAGCCTTGCATCGATATGAGACATTTGAGATTCGAATCGGTTCTGTTCCGTAGATAACTCATGCATGCGTCAACCGCGGAACGATCGAACGATATTTCCTGTAGAATCTCCGACCGACTCATTCGCCCTACGTAAGACGTCATTTCTTGCCCGCTGTAACTGCAATATCCACACACGATTCGAAGGCAAAGAAGAGTATGCCGGTTACATTATCGGCTGAAGACAGCTTGTGCGAACGGCTAGGTAATTGCTTTCTTGTAGAATAGAAGGTAACTGATAATGACAAAGTCCGCAATGATGGCGACGTGCATTACGGTACAGTAAACGCAAATTGCTTTGATCAGAAACAGTTCGACGAATATGAGGTAGGGCACAATTACGATGCCCAAGAATCTCCATACAAAGAGTATTTTCAAAGAGAGTCTAAACAGGCGGTCACTTCCAAAAACAATGAGATAGACAAGTAAAAGATTCAGGGCAAAATACACAACAGCGAATAGTTCAAGAGGAATTCCAAAGACCTGACTGTAACTGCTGCCCAGAACCATATCGCAGTTCAACACAATCCCGGGCCCTCGCTGCAAAGGACAAGCGGGCAGGGACTGCTTCAACATGTAGTAGATGGTTACCACCATTGAAGAGGCCCATAGTCCCAATCCAGACATAACCACAAGCAAGAGTAGTTTAGGCCAACCTAGTCTCATTTTCATCGATGCCTCCTATTTGCGCAATGACAGCCGATGCAGGCCGAGTCAAAGCGATATTTTGCGAATGAAATAGTGAATATATGTTCGTTATTCTTGCTGCTTATCCGTGATACCCAACGTCGTCAGAAGGAAGCTTGGTATTAAGAGAGGAAGCGTGTTTGCAGTCAGCGCTGTGAGAGATATGATCATGTTGAAGAAGTTGGAGCCCGCCATCAAGCCGCAAGAATCGAGGACGCTTAAGCTGATCGGGGAAGCTTGGCACGACATAGATCGCGGAAGGTACAAAATCTATCCGAAGAAAGCGTTCTTCAAGGAATTCAAGAAATGGTAGAAATGGAAAATGTTGAGGAAAATTCTCAGGGGCGCTCGTAGAGGGCGAATGTACATTGCAAATGCAAGATAGAGTTAGCGGGACCTTATGGCGACAGGTTTCTCATATTCTTTGACGGCCTTATCCATCGCGCCTCTTGCAAGGGCCATGTCCAGCCGGATCAGTTGTTTGACAATCTCATTCTGCCTCGCGAGCTGATACATCGTGGCCCGACCTACGGATCTTGTGACCTTGACAGCTCCCGATTTTTCGAGTTCCTTCCAGTACTTGAAGAAAGTCACCCGTCCCATTCCTAGGTTCCTCACTATCTCGTTCTTCGAGTAGTCAGAGAGGGGATTGTCTAGGAAGAAGTCTATAATCCTCAATATGGGGCTGGCTCCCAGGTACTTGAGCAATAGAGTCTCGTTGGGCTTGTGTGACATAATGAGTTTGATTGGTTTCGAAAGTATTTAAAGCTAGACTCTCAAAGTACCATAAGTGAACTCATGCTTTCCGACGAACAAATCAAGGCGACGATACTTTTCAAGCTCTACAAAAGGGGAAACTGGGGAGGAAGCCACACAGCTCTGGACAACCTGAAGAAGGGATGGAAGTCGCAGGACCTCGGCAAGCACAGCCTAGCAAGAGTGGAGAAGCTGACCAAACAGCTGATACGCGAAGGTCTGATTGTCCCTAAGCCAACTGGCTACGGCCTGCAAGTCTCCCTGAATCCGCGTCAGAACGAAGCGATAATCTCGATCATGAAGAAGTTCTTCCCCGAGGTCTAGTACCGACTCGCGTCAATCAGAGCTGCTGCGCCAATTCGCCGCACATTTTAGACTGAAACCAGTCCCCTAACCTACTTTTCAATTGGCTCTGGATCGCAAGTTCAAAATGGCAGATCTACTTGAAAAAGCCATGCGAAACTTGCGGGTTCTTTACCTTAGTCGAGACCAAAGCTTGTCTTGCGTTGGGGAGCAATGCGAATATACGTCGCTTGCCCGGCGTATCCATTCCTCGTCACAAGATCAGCTTCGCCAAAGATCTTTACCATTCTCGGACGCCAAGGCTGGATGCTCTTCAAATCATCGATAACGAGAGAAATTCGCGGATTCTCAACAGCATTCTTGTACTTGTGGGTCTTGGTTAGGTGCATTCCACTGACATAGAAATACTTCCCGTCGAAATCAAAGCCGACTGGAGCCACGTCGGGGACTCCGTCCTTGGAGGCTGTTCCTATGCGGGCTAGGTGTTGTGATTTCAGGTACAGCTTCCTTCGCCGAGAACAATTCAGTCATCTAGAATCCATCCTCCCTTGTAACTAACATAAGTCTACCCTGCTGTATTGCTGGCTTCTCGTCGAGACAGGTGACTGTCCATGATTCCCTTCGCCCTCGAATAAGCCAGCTCAATAACCTCTCTTGCACCATCCAAGTCTCTTTTCGAGCGAATCCTTACTGTTACCCAGCCGGCGTCGGGAGCAAACCGATGGCGCTCCGCTTTGCCTGCGCCCAGGATCTTTGCTTGGTCTTCTTTCGAAAGGTGGATGTCTAAGTGAGAGTCGCCGTGAAAATGCATGAATTCCAACCCATGAACCTGAAATTCGACTCCACCAAACCTATGCGGCGCTTTCGTTACTCCGGGAAGATTCTCAATCCAGTCTCGAAGCGGTTGCAGCTCGGAGCGGACATCGGACAAAGGCCTATCGCCAAACTAATCCATGAACAGAGCCATATATTGACTACCAGCGATGCTCGCCAACTGCGTGTGCTCTTTTGGCCGACACTCGAACTGAAATTTAATTGTCAAGATGAAGGGCTGACAAATGGTTTATCCATCAGATTGGGAAAACCCCGGTCTCGGATGAGTAATTGAAAACTCTGACCGGTCAAGCTCCGTTGGGGGGGCTTGAAAACGTACGGGTTGCTATCGCTCAAGCCGCCCCAGTATTTCTTAACAAAGAGGAGACGATTAAGAAAGCAAAGCTTCTGATTTCTGAAGCGGCTTCTAATCATGCCCAGTTAATCGTCTTTCCAGAAACTTGGATCCCCACATATCCTTACTGGACGCCGGCAGCGTTGGGCGAAAACGACGCAAAGAAGTACGTGCAAACCTTGGCGAGGCTGCAGGACAATTCGGTTCGTGTTCCGAGTGAAGACACGGAGGAACTATGTGAGGCTGCTCGTAAGCATCATATTCATGTCGTAATGGGCTGCAACGAACTCGGCGGCGACGGCGACGCACCAGGTTCCAGAACTATCTACAACTCATTGCTTTTCATTGATGATGAGGGATCCTTCCTCGGAAGACATCGAAAGCTCATGCCCACTCTCGACGAAAGGCTGGTCTGGGGACAGGGTGATGGGACGGACCTCAATGTCTACTCCACGAAGATCGGCAGAATTGGAGGCCTAATCTGCTGGGAGAACCATATGGTTCTCGTTCGCGCCGCGATGATTCTGAAAGGCGAAGAGTTCCACGTGGCAGTGTGGCCAGGCAGTTGGGTCACGGACAAGCACCTAGCTGACCCCGATAGGGACGGAAGATACTGTGATTTGTTTCCTGCGATTCGCGAACATGCCTTTGAAGCAGGTGCATTCGTAATCAGTGCTGTGCCGATGATAACACCAGAGCAAGTTCCAGCTAATTTTCCTTACCGCGAGAAAATGCTGCCGAATATCGAGCAAGCTTGCGGGGGTAGCGCAGTCGTCGATCCGTTGGGCAACTACATTTCCGGTCCGACCTTCAACAAAGAGACATTGCTATATGCCGATTGCGAGGCTGAATCAATCAAGTACGCCAAGGCGTTCTTCGATGCTCTTGGACACTATGCCAGATTTGACGTTTTAAGGCTCGATATGAGAGCAGATAGCCGGAGTCCTTTTTCTGAAACCAAGCCAAAGCTCAGGACCCTTACGGCAACTGAGTTAAGGCTTCTCTCGGAGAAGTACGAAATTGACCAAACAAAACTCGAGCAGATCTACGACGAGATAACCGACCAACATTCTAAGTAGAAAGTAGATAGAAATCGGCTTAAACTCAGTTTTTCACTTTCATCTTTTTCGTGATGGTCTCGAAGTCCGCTTTTGGTATCTCGAAAAATCCGAAACGGAAGACAATTCCCCAGTTCTTTTTATTTCTTATGAATGTCAATTTTGGAATGAGCGTTAGGATGTCTGCCTCTCCGCAGGGAAGGAACTCAACGTCTCTGCGATATGGGATAAAACCGCCACCCATGTCCCCCTGATAGATTTCGCCTTCCTTGACGCGGGCAATGGCCGTGAATTTCTTCAATGCTTCTTTACCTTGAAAATGAAGTTTCGGAGAATAGAAAGCAATCAAATCTCCGGCTTTCATCCGCTTCAGCGGGGCGGCTTTGCCGTGGTTGGCTTGAACAATGCCTAATTTCTTACCTATTTCTACGTGGTCTTTTGAGGCGACTACGATCCAGTATTTTGTAGGGCGCTCGTCTCTCATGGGTGGACCTTGTTCCATTGCTTCTTGAAGAACTCCCTAGAGTGAACTGCGTCGGTACGTGAGGTGAACACTTCGAACGTAATTGTTCTGTCGTAGTTGATCTCTTTCAGAAGTCTGATAGCTTTTCGAAAGTCGATCTTCCCCTTACCCAAGGGTAAGTGCTCATCACACTTTCCGTGATTATCATGTATGTGCACGTGCGCCAACCTGTCGCCAAACGCATTGATGTAATCTCTCACGCCCTTCATGCGATTTTCAATGAAAGCATGAGCGATGTCGAGGTGGAATTTCAGGGCGGGGACAGCTTGCATCACTTGCGAGAAGTACTCGATGGATTCTAATGGGGACTCGTTTCCAGGAGGGGCGTTCTCCAACATTAGGTCAAGTTTCTTTGTTGCAGCGAATTCTGTCAACTCTTTCATAGCATCCGTGAAATTGCGAAGGAAGGTATTTCTCGACTCCTGTGTGGCTCCGACCCTGCCCAGCCTCCCGTAGAAATGAAAGTTCAGTAGCCCAAGCTGCAGCTCTGATGCAACGAGTATCATATCCTTCGCCTCCTCTAACCACCCCCGCCTAGCCTTCTCATGAGATGAACCAAAGCCCACCCAGTACGCCGTGTGACCCAGCGCAGGCATTTCATTCGCGGACAGTAACCGCAATATTTTGTCTCTCTGGTGCGTCAAGATGCGTGGCGTTGCGTTAGGTTCCTCGATCCCTATCTCCACATAATCGAACCCAAGTTTACGAAACGTAATGATCTCATCTGGTACAAACTCGAGGGGGTCTGTTAGAAGACCGAATTTCGGTAACTCATGATTTTGCTCTCGAGCCATGACTAGTTGTGATCACAAATGCCCATTTAACAATTCAACTTTCGACCTGAGATCCATGAATTTAACGACTAATCTGGTCGCTAGTCACACGAATCGTAGGTTCAAATCCCACCGGCTCCTCCAATTGCATCCGAAGCGCTGGAAAGTACATACGGTTCCAAGAAACATCGTCCAATTAACGAGCAAATCAAGCCGAGCCGCCAGATTCGACTTGTCGGTGGGTGATGGAACTCAGACCCAAAACCTAATTCCCTTCTTCTTTCTAAACTGAGAATCTTCAGGTTGTATGCCAATTGAGTGTGAAGACAGTTCGTGTTGCTGAAGCGCGAGCGAGGGATGCGAACCGGGGAATCGCGAGGCTCGACTCAGATGTGATGAAAGAACTCGGCCTAACTTCCGGCGACGCGGTTGAGATTACTGGAACCAAGAAGACCGTAGGCCTCGTTTGGCCTGGCTATGAGACAGACGCGGGTAAGGGACTGATACGAATAGACGGTTATACAAGAAACAACGCCGGAGTGGGCATAGATGATCAAGTTACTATCAAGAAGATAATCGTGAAAGCCGCGGAACGAATCGTCCTAGGCTTTACAGAGCCAATCAGGGTTATGGGCATTGAGTCGTACTTGTTCGAGTTCCTCCAAGGACGTGTACTCACACGAGGCGACTCAATCCCCCTGAACATAATGGGCACACGAGTCGAACTTGTCGTAACCGACGTAAAACCCTCAGCACAAGCTGTGATCGTCGGGGGAGAGACTGAAGTTCAAGTTAGCGAGGACGTCGTGAAGGAAGTTCCGAAGGGCATCCAACGGATAACTTACGAGGATATTGGCGGCCTTCACGACGAGATTCAAAAGGTCCGCGAGATTATCGAGCTACCATTGCGGCATCCTGAATTGTTCGTGAGGCTAGGCGTAGAAGCTCCGAAGGGGGTTCTGCTTCACGGTCCGCCGGGGACTGGGAAGACGCTTCTAGCCAAGGCGGTCGCGAACGAAAGTAACGCTAACTTCTACACCATAGGAGGGCCTGAGATAATCAGCAAATTCTACGGTGAGAGCGAGGAGCGTTTACGTGAAATTTTCAAACAGGCCCAAGAGAACGCGCCGAGCATAATCATGATCGACGAAATCGACTCCATCGCCCCAAAACGTGAAGAAGTTACAGGCGACGTGGAGAAACGGGTTGTTGCCCAACTCCTTTCGCTAATGGATGGGATGCAAGCACGCGGCAAGGTAGTTGTTATTGGGATAACGAATAGGGTCAATGCGCTCGACCCCGCACTTCGGAGGCCTGGCAGGTTCGATAGGGAGATCGAGATCGGCGTTCCGGGCAGAGCTGCGAGGCTTGAGGTGCTCCAAATCCATACGAGAGGGATGCCTCTTGAGAAGAAGGTTAACCTGGAAAGTCTAGCTGACCGAACTCACGGATTCGTCGGAGCCGACCTCGAGGCGTTGTGCAAGGAGGCGGCAATGCGTGCTCTTCGACGCATACTGCCTGAGGTAGATTTGGAAGCGGAGAGCATACCTGCAAAGGTTCTCACGAAGCTAGTTGTTGAGATGAAGGACTTTGAGGAAGCGCTGAAGGAAGTACAGCCATCTGCCCTTCGAGAGGTCTTCGTCGAGGTTCCGAATGCCAAGTGGAGCGATATCGGAGGTTTAGAGGAGGTTAAGAGTGAACTTCAGCAGGCTGTGGAGTGGCCTTTGAAGTACGCGGACCTTTTCGAAAAGAGCGGTGCGAAGCCTCCGAAAGGCATTCTATTGTACGGTCCCCCTGGAACCGGTAAGACAATGCTTGCAAAGGCATTGGCGAACGAAAGCGAGGCCAACTTCATCAGCATCAAAGGCCCCGAGCTTCTATCGAAATGGGTAGGTGAATCCGAAAGCGGCGTTAGGGAAATCTTCAGGAAAGCCAAACAAGCCGCGCCGACGGTGGTCTTTTTCGACGAAATCGACTCCATCGCCCCCGTCCGGGGAGCCGGATTCTCTGACTCAAACGTCACGGAACGGGTTGTGAGTCAGCTTCTAACCGAATTAGACGGTCTTGAAGAGCTTCAGAAGGTGGTTGTTCTCGCGGCCACAAATAGGCCTGATATCGTTGACCCAGCCCTCCTGCGGCCAGGAAGATTCGATCGAGTCCTCAAAGTCCCTGCACCGGACAAGAAGGCACGGTTAGAAATCTTGAAGCTACATACAGCCAAGAATCCTCTCGCACCCGACGTAGACCTAACGCGAGTAGCGGAAAAGACCGAAGGCTTCACTGGAGCGGATCTGGCCGGAGTAGCGTCCACAGCTGTAATGTTAGCCCTAGAGGAGCATGTTTCGAAATACAAGACCATCGAAGAAGTCAGGAAACACGCCGCGGAAATCAAGGTTACAATGAAGAACTTCGACAAAGCACTAGAGA
>JBEKPE010000095.1:0-8299 GCA_049521055.1 Bathyarchaeia archaeon | reverse complement strand
GTTCGCGATGAGTGAGAGCTTTGTGCGTGCATGCTTAAATTCGGCTTGGGGTTTTCAAACGGAAGGAGCCGGGGTTCCCTAGCCTGGTAAGGGGCAGATTCACGAAGCCTAAGCCTGGAATCATGAAACCGTAAGCCTGTGGTCCTTTGGGGCCTCGAGGGTTCAAATCCCTCTCCCGGCGCCACAGTCTCCGATTCAGAATCCCCACATCTCTTATGAGGCTCGTCAGTGTGGTCGCATCCATCGAATTTGAAGAAAGGCTCCGCGTCGCCACACCCGCCAACAATACTTTAGGGTGAATGTTTCTAAAGAGAGGCGAGCTGCGAAAAGTGAGGGATAACTCGACTCCTCTCAAGGACATTGCAGTCTACTTTCTCAAGCTCGGATTCATAGCCTTCGGCGGACCAGCGGCTCACATAGCTATGATGGAGGAGGAAGCGGTTCGCCGCCGACACTGGCTGTCGAGAGAGAAGTTCCTTGACCTGTTAGGTGCCGCTAACCTTATTCCAGGTCCAAGTTCTACGGAGTTGGCGATCTACATTGGCTATGCTCAAGCAGGGTGGGTCGGTCTTGTTCTCGCGGGAGTCTGCTTCATTCTTCCCGCTTCAATTATTGTAACCGCACTAGCATGGGTCTACGTTCAGTACGGTTCACTCCCTCAAGTTGTCAGTATCCTTTACGGAGTCAAACCTGTCGTCATCGCGATTATTCTGCAGGCGCTGTGGAATCTAGGTCGTTCAGCCGTCAAAACGAAATACCTGTAGTCGTTGGCGCGGGGGGTTTAGTTTTGAGCGTTCTCGGCGTCAACCCAATTCTAACCATTTTCGGGATGGGGAGCGTGACAGGTCTTGGCAGATGGTTTTCGAATGTAGGGAAGAAGAGGGCGAGCCTTCTCTCGCTTTGCCTTCTGTTTTTGGTTCCAGTATTGGCGTATGTGTTGGCGAGTGGGGCCGCAGTTATCGAACCGTCCTCTACCACTTTCGGCTTGTGGCCGTTGTTTCTGGTTTTCTTGAAGATGGGGTCGGTAGTTTTCGGAAGCGGCTACGTGCTGTTAGCCTTTCTACGAGCAGAACTGGTCGTACACTTGCACTGGTTAACCGACTCCCAGCTTCTGGATGCGATTATTGTTGGTCAGGTGACTCCTGGGCCAGTCTTTACTACCGCAACGTTCATCGGCTTTCTTCTAGCAGGCCCAATAGGTGGGCTAGTCGCTACCGTAGGCATTTTTCTTCCAGCGTTTGTTGCGGTAGCGATCAGTGGTCCGCTTATTCCGCGTATTCGGAGTTCTCCGATCGCCGGAGCGTTTCTCGATGGCGTGATTGTAGCATCTTTAGCGTTGATGGTTTTTGTAACCTACGAACTCGCGATATCTGCCCTAGTCGACGTGGTAACAATTGCAATAGCCATCGTTAGTTTAGTTCTGTTGATTCGGTTCCACGTGAACTCCATGTGGGTCATCGTCCTGGGGACCGCCATTGGCGTCGCTAAGTTTCTCATTTAACTGACTCCGCTCGGATTCGCTTAGGATTCTGGGAAATCATCGATCGAGTGTTACGAAAAGAGGGGGGAGGTCGGTTTAGTATTGAACTGTCCCTTGCCCCGCCTTTATCGTGATATTAGAAGTCAGGCCGCCGTCAATAACCAAGACCTGCCCAGTAACATAGTCCGCCAGCGGTGAGGCTAGGAAGAGTGCGCCTCCTGCTATTTGCTCGGGTTTAGCCATGTAACCCAGAGGTATTCGGTTTCTTAATTCCTTGATCAACGCTTCGTTGAGATACGGGACGGTCATATCGGTTTCCACCCACCCCGGGGCAATCGAGTTGACGGTTATTTTGTGGCTTGCGAGTTCAACGGCCATGCATTTGGTCATCATGATCAGTGAGGCTTTGCTTGAAGAGTAAGCAACGATGCCCTCTTCCGCCCCCATACCGTCGATTGATGAGATTATGATGATCCTCCCGCCGGTATTCTGCTTGATCATCTGTTTCGCAATCAGCTGGCTGCAGTTGAAGCAGCCTTTTATGTTAACGTCAAAGTGTTCCTGAAGGTTTTTTTCGTCCATATCGATCAGCGAACCTCCCTTCATTATCGCGGCGTTATTCACAAATACGTCGACCCTTCCGAATTTCTGGAGTGTTGTCCCAAGCATCTTCTCCACCTGAGCTCGGTCGCTTACGTCGAGCTGTAGGACGAACGCGTGGCCACCAGCTCTTGTGATATCATCGGCGAGAGCTTCACACCTCTCGCGCCCGTCAGGTCGCCTCATTCTGTCCGCTATCACTACGTTGCATCCGGAATGTCCGAATGCCCTGGCGATCGCTTCTCCGATTCCACGTGCCGCGCCCGTTACAATCACGATCTTGCCCTCAAGCCCGAGACCAGTTAGACGATTTGAACTCATTCCAACCAACTTCTCGCGTATGTGAGGCCCTTTGGAAATAAGATTTCGTTGTGAGTTTTTGTTATCTAAAATTAGGTGATGCGCCTTCTGATTATCAAACTAGTTTTCTTCTGCGAGCTTTGGATTAGTATATGCTCTACGCGGCTCACAACGCTTAGTCTTAAATACATCCAGAAGGCCACCTGACATCTTGTATAGGTCGAGAAGGTTGGCTTCTAAATTTCAACTTTTGATTGTAGCCGTTCTAGTGAATTCGATCTTGCTGTCAGCCACGTTCATGCCCGCCTATGCGCAAACAATACAGCACGGCGGAACATTGCATCTTGCTCTCCCTAATACTATCGATAACTTCTCACAATACTTGACAACTTCATACCAGGCATGGTACTTCCTTCAGATGTGTTATCCGAACTTCGGGATCCCGGTAGCGGGAAACTTGCTTCACGTAGCGGTTTCAAGTTACTGGTCCAACCCATCGGCGGACACGTGGTACTTCCAGATTAGGCCGGGAATGACTTGGTCAGACGGCGTTCCAGTTAACGCAACCGATCTTGCATATTCGATTCAATTGATGTTCTCTTCGTACACATGGGGAGCCGGAAGTCTATCGTCCTATCAGCAGTACCTCAAGGGTGGCTTGAACGGTGCGATTAAGGTCGATAATTCTACTGTTGTTGAGGTTGACCTGAACCAGCCACTCGGGACGCTGGGAGACACGATTGGCGCTGAGAACACGCCTAACCTTACTCCTTACCACATTTGGAAGAACTATCTCCAAAATGGCACAGCTCCCGGCTCGAATTTCGGGACCATGGTAGGTGCCGGTGCCTACTACGTATCGAACTTCCATCAAGGGGACACGCAGGTAACGCTGCTACCCAACCCGTATGGCTCGCCTTTCGGGGGCGATGCCCAAGGTAAACCCTACCTAGACCAAATCACGGTTCAACTTGTTCCCACAACGGCTGACATGTCGTTGCTCTTGAAAGGCGGCAGTGTCGATGCCGCACCGGTTTCTCCCGCTGATGTCGCAGGCCTAACAAGTAACCCTAACTTCAAGGCGGCCTACGGCCCAACACCAGATACTTGGGTGCTGGAATACCCCATTTGGAATTATCCATACAACATGAGCGCCTTCCGTAAAGCCATGGCATACGCGATCAACAGAACCGATCTTGTTCAGACCGCTCTTGCAGGCTATGGCCTCCCAGGGAGCGAAGGATACTTACCTCCAGGCAATTCGCCAGAATTCAACGCGAACGTTCCGAATTATGACTTTAACCCTCAGCAGGCCGAATCTCTACTCCAGAGCTTAGGATGGACAAAGGACAGTGCCGGTTTCTATGCTTTCCCGAATGGAACTGAGTTCACACCGACCATATATGCCCCAGCGGAGAACCAACCAATAGTTACCGCGGGAAGTAGAACCGTTTCGTTCCTTCGAGCTGTTGGAATCAACGCAAAGTTGCAATCGATCGCTCTCACATCTATGGTGAATATTTGGGCGAAGGGTACTAACATGTACTTCTACGAACAGAACTACGGCTATCCATGGCCAGCTCTACTGTTCGACTACTCATTCGACGGATTTGGAAGCGGGCCCCCACTTACACATCCAGTCTTCTGGCCCTCAAGTGTCGAGGCCCAATACAACCAGACGCTAGGTCAATTGAACGCACAAGGGACAGAGCAAGGGAGAGATCAGTACATGCAGCAACTGCAGCAAATGATCGCAGAAAACCTGCCGTCAATCACGATGTTCTACGTGGACTCCGTCTGGGTCTACAATACGCAGAACTTCGCGGGTTGGCCCACACCACCCGGTACGCTGGATTGGCCCGGCGGGGAATTCAATATGACTGCACTCGCGAGCATATACAGCCTAAGCGCTCAAAGTGCTCAGTCAACAAGTATGGCGCAACCAACAAGCATGAGCTCCACATCAACTACAACTCCAACCGGGAGTACTGATATGACGCCCTACATCGCCGGTGGGGTGGTGGTTGTGATCGCGCTGATAGCTGTTGGTCTATATTCGCGAAGAAAACGCGCTTAAGCGAACCTAGTTGCGAGTCAGCGGCCAGTATGTATTGCGGCGTACGATCTACGCCGCGGTCACACTCTTAGCCGTCGTCTGCATCAATTTCCTAATACCCCGCATGATGCCTGGAAGCCCACTCTACTATTTCGCCAACCCACACATCATCTCCTCACCACAAGCCATGGCGGCCCTGCGGCAAAGATTCGGGTTAGACCAACCAGTCTGGGTTCAATTCACCTTATACCTCGCCAATACTCTCTCATGGCCACCAAACTTCGGAGTCTCCTACCTCTTCTATCCAACGCCAGTCTTCACGGCAATAATGCAGTACTTACCCTGGACGCTTTTCCTCGTAGGCGTTTCCACGGTCATCACTGCCATCGTCGGCATCTTGTTGGGGGTGTGGAGTGGCTCTCGTCCCGGGAGCAAGTTTGACACCGCTACGATGTCAATTTCGATGCTACTATGGACGATGCCGTTTTTCTGGCTCGGCATCATCCTCCTGTGGATCTTCGCAATAACACTTCACTGGTTCCCTGTTTCTGGAGCGGCGTCAGCAGGCATAACTGCCAGCAACCCATTGGATATCACCGATTCGGGCGATATTCTGTGGCACGCATTCTTGCCAATGATGACATTAGTCATCGCATCATACGCGGGCTACTCGCTGATTATGCGAAACACAATGGTCGGTGAGCTATCGCAAGACTACATTCTCATGGCTCGAGCAAAAGGTCTACGTGAAAGGACTGTCCTTTTTGGACATGCAGCTCGAAACGCAATGCTGCCCATGATAACACTGATTGGACTAAACCTGGGGTATGTCGTCAGCGGCGCACTGTTGGTCGAAATAGTTTTCTCATATCCAGGAGTCGGATACCTGACCTATAGAGCCGTACTCGCTCACGACTACCCACTACTCCAAGGCCTCTTCTTCATACTATCCCTCACGGTAGTCACCGCCAACTACATCGCTGACCTTTTCTACGCTTTCCTCGATCCGCGGATAAAGTACTAGCGAGGTTTCTGACGTTGCAAGTCACCACCCAGAAAAAACTGCGAGCCTTAGCTTCCCATTGGCCCTCGGCAATTTCCGAAGTACTGCGTCATCGACGAGCCCAAGTCGGATTCGGAATAATTGCATTCTTCACAATCCTGGCCGTAGCTGCCCCAGCCATAGCCCCATATTCTCCATACGCTTTCCCTGCCCCAGGCGTACCCTATGCTTCCCCCGGTCCGCGTTTCCCCCTTGGTACCGACTACTTAGGTGAGGACATATTGAGCGAGATCATTTACGGCGGAAGAGTATCTATCGCGGTTGGTTTGATCGTCGCCCTTCTTGCTTCACTAGTCGGAACCGTTGTCGGTGTATTGGCGGGCTACTACAAGCGGACGATCGACGAGGTCCTCATGAGAGGAACAGATATCGTTCTAATTCTGCCCTCGTTACCCCTCATGATCATACTTGCAGCTTATCTTGGTCCCAGCCTTCAAACCGTCATCCTAGTGCTGACCGTTACTTCGTGGCCTGCCGTGGCAAGAGTGGTCCGCTCTCAAACATTATCCCTTCGCGAGCGGCCCTTCACGGACTCGGCAAGAGTAGTAGGTGCCAGCGACTTTAGAATAATCACCAAACTGTTGCTCCCGAATCTGGCTAGCATCATAGCAGCTAATGCAGTTCTAGTGGTAACCTCAGCGATAGTAGGTGAGGCGGCGCTTGACTTCATAGGATTAGGTGACATTACAGTTGTGAGCTGGGGAACTATGCTGTACTGGGCGCAGGCTTACGCCCTCTTCAATGGCGCTTGGTGGTGGGTGATCGCACCTGGTCTATGCATAATCTTAGTTGGGCTCGCGTTCGTCCTTATCAGCGTGTCAATCGAGGATGTCTTCAACCCGAAGCTGAGAAGTCTTTGATGCCTCAAGCAGTCCTTAACCACGAAACTGCACCGACCGAAGGTGCGCTAGTTGAGGTGAAGAATCTCTCAGTCACCTACAAAACCCGCTCCGGTTACACGAAAGCCGTCGACGATATCTCCTTCACAATAAACAAAGGCGAGGTACTAGGGCTGGCTGGAGAATCAGCGTGCGGAAAAACCTCAACGGCGCTTTCACTAATTCGCCTACTAGGCTCCAACGCGCAGACCGAGGGCCAGGTCCTCATAAACGGCAAGGACATCTTGACTATGAGTCAAGAACAACTTCGGAACCTACGATGGAAGCAAGTGTCCTTGATCCCCCAAGGGTCAATGAATTCGCTCGACCCCGTTATTCAAATCGGCAACCAGATAATTGAAGCGATTTCCGCGCATACGCGAGTTCCGAGAAGGCAAGCGTGGGAAATGACGAACCAACTATTATCATCCGTAGCCATCCACCCGTCAAGAGCAAGAAATTACCCGCATGAATTCAGCGGAGGTATGAAACAGCGTGCCGTAATCGCCATGGCTCTCGCGCTTAACCCATTGCTCGTTATCGCAGACGAACCGACCACAGCGTTAGATGTCGTTGTTCAGAAGCAACTCCTCGTCCTTCTGAAAGGGCTACAATCGAAGCTCGGCATCTCTTTCCTCTTCGTCACTCACGATTTATCGGTGATCGCGGAGATTGCCGATAGAATCGCGATAATGTATGCTGGTAGAATCGTTGAGATCGGCAAGAAAGACGATGTCTTGAAGCACCCGTCGCATCCCTACACGGAAGCTCTGGTAAACTCCGTTCCAAAAGTGTTCGGAGACCGCCAGACTCTCAATTCCATCCCCGGAAACCCGCCCAGTGGGGTATGGCCTACTGGTTGCAGATTCCATCCTCGGTGTAAGTATGTCTTCGAACTGTGTAAGAAAAAAGAACCACAATTAATGAAATCAAAGATAGGATCACAGGCGGCTTGCCACCTCATCTCGGCAAATGCTTAATGCCTCTTATCGCACGCTAAGGAACTCTAGATGTCGCTGAGTCAGAGTCTTTTGTCCAACGAACAACGTCAAGAAATGGCAAGCAGAACCGGGGAGCGTCCGATTCTAGAGGTTCGCGGCCTCAAAGTGTATTTTCAAAAGAGACAAGGCATCATTGGGAGAAAAACAACAATCCACGCCGTCGACGACGTCACAATCACAATCGCCTCAGGCGAGATCCTTTCGCTAGTCGGTGAAAGCGGAAGCGGTAAGTCGACCCTAGCTCGAACAATCGTCAAACTGAACCAACCGACAAGCGGACAAATCTTCTATCACGGACAGGACGTCTTCAAACAAACAAGGAAAGAAACTAAACAATTGCGAAGACGAGTACAAATGATATTCCAAGACCCATACGAGTCTCTCAATCCGCATTCAACCGTATTCGACACCATCATTGAGCCAAGTATAATCCACGGTCTCGTAACGCGAAACAAAAGAAACCGTAACGCTATCGTGGAAAGAATGCTCAAACTAGTAGGGCTGGACCCTACAACAAAGATGGACCGATATCCCCACCAACTTAGCGGAGGAGAGAGGCAGAGGGTCGCAATTGCGCGAGCGTTATCTCTTGAACCCGACCTGCTGATTGCTGACGAGCCCGTTTCAATGCTGGACGTTTCGATAAGACTTGGCATCCTACATCTATTGCAGACCCTCAAGGAAGAACTAAAGCTGACCTACCTGTTCATCACGCACGATCTTGGAGTAGCAAGGTACATAAGTGCCAGAATCGCGGTCATGTATTTTGGCAAGATCGTCGAAGTCGCTGAGACCGACGACTTGATCAACCATCCACTACACCACTACACGAATCTCTTACTAGCATCCGTTCCAGGAACCGAAAACTCACCGGTGGTAACCGCAAAGCTTGACGTCGAATATGCATCGAATTTGGCTGAC
>JBEKPE010000094.1:0-8517 GCA_049521055.1 Bathyarchaeia archaeon | reverse complement strand
CATCCGGCAATCCACTGACTGATCCAGCGAGGATCGGGGCAAAGGGCGGCGGGTTCGCGATTCCCCGAGGTGCCACCTCACGCGCCATCGTCAAAAAAAGCGCCGAGACCAAGATCAAGATTAAGATCAACTCGAAGCCAGCGCCAGAAGCGCACACAACCCGGTCGGCAATCGAACAGATTCTGAAGACGCAAGGGATAACCTTGGAGATTGCTATCGACTTGAAAGTAGCCTGTCCAATCGGTGCAGGATTCGGCACAAGCGCCGCCGGGACCTTAGCCTCATGCCTCGCCGTCTCGGACGCCGCCGGCATACCAGTTACGATGAACGAACTTGGCAGAATCACACACGTGGCAGAAGTTGTAAATCGAACAGGGCTGGGAACTGCTGCCGCATTGCTGACGGGAGGGTTCGCCCTGGTAACGGAGCCGGGTGCACCAGGGATAGGATTTGTCGATAGATTGCTCTTTCCGAAAAATCATTCCATAATTTGTGCCTACACGGGCCCAATCTCGACACGCGAAACGCTCGGGACTGTTGATGTTGCAGCGAGATTAAACGCGCCCGCCAAACGTGCCATGGACGTGATTCGGCAGAACCCCAGTCTATCCACTTTCCTGGCGGAAACTCGGCAGTTCGGCCAGGAGGCAGGATTTGAGACACCGATCGTTACAAGCCTGATTTCAACAATGATCTCTTCCGGAGCCATAGGAGCTACACAAAACATGATCGGGGAAGCCGTTCATGGAGTGGCAAATAACCGGAAAGTGGCAAGAATTGTAAAGTCCGTGAAGAACGCTTTTCCCGCGGCGAGAGTCTTCGCGACTCCTATTGACAACCAGGGCGTTCGACTCCTTGGTAAGTGAGGCAAAGCACTAAATCTCCAATGCCCAAACGTGGCTTGCCCCCCAGAGGGCGCAGCAGTGTAGTTTGGAGAGGCCAGAAAGAACCATGCGACGGTCCCATAAGATGTACCGCCTTGTTGCGATGGGGGGGACCTTCGATTCGTTGCACCGCGGACATCGAAAATTGTTGAGACAAGCTTTCTCCGTCGGCCGTAAGGTTATGATAGGCATTACCAGCGACGACTTCGCAAGGACTTTGCACAAACCGCACAAGGTCGACCCCTACAGGAAAAGAAAGAAGGATTTGGAACGGCTTCTTAGAACTTGGGGAGTATTATCCCGAGTTCGGATTGTTCCACTTCGTGACCGCTACGGACCGACGATCAGAGTCTCCGGGATCGACGCACTGGTCGTCAGCAGGCGGACCATCAAAACCGCATACGAGATTAATGCAAAGAGGAAGGCCAACCACCTTAAACCCCTCACCATAGACCCCATAGATCTCCTCCTCGCCGACGACAAGAGGCCGATATCGTCCACCAGAATAAGGCACGGCAAGATCGACCGAGAAGGTAGACTAGTCCACTAGATTAAGCATCGACTTTGTGAGTCGAAGCGTGTCCTAACAAGTCTTCAGTCGTGGATGCGTAAACTTCGTATGCTTCAAGCGGAATGTCTCCGTGGGGGGTCCTTTGGAGACGAGAAAAAGGCGAATAACGTTTCTGTACTGGGAGGGCTGCCAGTCACATGAGGAAGCACTCAGACGTCTAAGGAAAGTTCTCGCGGAAGAGCGAATGGACGCAGAAATTGAGACCATACTCGTACAATCGGAGGACGAAGCGAAGCGGCTGCAATTCGCAGGCTCGCCGACAATACGGATCGATGGAAAGGATATACAACCTCCAACGACTGCTCATTATTCACTCTCGTGCAGGGCTTATCACTTAGAGGATGGGCGCATTTCACCCCTGCCCTCCGAGTCCATGATCCGAACGGCACTCAAGAGCGAATCTTAAGACTCCCAAGTCTTATCGGGCCAGTGATGTCGTCATGGCAAATCTGAAGATCGGCGATAAGGCGATCGATTTCACACTAATCGGAACCGACGGGCTGAAGCATTCTCTGACCGATTACCGAAACAAGTTTACGGTTGTGGTTTTCAGCTGTAACCATTGCCCGTACGTCCGCGCTTGGGAAGGCCGCATGGTGACGATTCAGGCGGCCTATGCCGATAGAGGAGTACAACTAATCGCCGTAAATTCCAATGACGCAACACAATACCCCGAAGACAACTTCGAAAACATGAAGTTGAGAGCGAGGGAGAAGCAATTCAACTTCCCGTACCTTCGAGACGAAGACCAAAAGGTTGCCGAATCATACGGCGCTCAACGTACACCCGAGGTATTCGTCTTCGACCGCAATTCTATCTTACGTTACCATGGGGCGATAGATGACAACTACGACGATCCGCTTGCAGTGAAGCGGCACCACCTTCGCGACGCCCTAGATGCGCTTTCAGGCGGAACGAAACCTCTCCGCCCTGAAACCCAAACTGTCGGCTGCACAATAAAATGGAAGAACAACTGACCGGGACCTCCCCGGGGCCCTAGGTCGACTAGAATTGAATTCAAACCATTTTGAACAATCGATCGCAGGCTAAGGAGTTGCCTCCCGCACAAAACTGGCCTAGAACTTCATATAATACGCATTTGAGTGGGCAAAAAGTCCGGATCACACGTACGCCCATAGTTTGTAGGCAGGCGTTTGCTTACAAATCTGGGTGCAGGTACAAAGCGGCTTGGGTGCAAATTCGGCGGGTACCCACGTTTCTAGGGAGAACAGGGGTTCCTGTAACCCGCACTCCAAGCAGAAGACTCCGTCCATAGTCCAGGCGAACTTGTCGCTTCCGCATGTGCATATTGGTTCCGCATATTCGAAGTCGGCGGCAGAGAGTCGTCGACTTCTTGCGATTACTTGGAGATTTGTATACCTCCTCCTCTTCCACTCTAGGTAGCAGGATTTGTTGCCGCACAGTTTTCGGGGTCGGCCGAAGATGTACTGCATCTGCTGGCCACAGATTACACACCTGCTGGTTTTTTCCAAGCGATTGACATCCTACTTACTGGACTGTGAGTTGTCGGTGGGGCCGGTAACTCTGCATTGGGTTAAGGCTCCCCCTCTCGAGGCTATTGACTGCCGCACGTAATATTCCCTTCTGGCACCTACTTTGATGTCCTGACCAAGTTACTTGACGGTCCTAGCGGTTCGGGACGGTGCACCGAAAGTACACCATTAACCGTTAGTTTTCCCAACCCTTCATCCTTCCTCACGGAACGGCTCCCGATTCAAACAGCCGCTTCCTTCGCCTCACTCCGGTCGTTCCGCCTCACGCCCTCTCTTTCCCCTGGCGGTCGCTTTCGCCGGGTTTTTCCTTTTTTCTCTTTTTCCTTTCTTTTCTCTCATTTTTGTCGCGCCCCTTCGGGCGATGATTTCCGAATTCCGTCTGAAAATCCGGTCCGATTTGAACCCGAATTTCCGTCTCAACGAAAAGAGGTTACAAATCAGTGATTCCGGGGATCTTGGCAATTCTACGCGCTTCGATTTATTGGATTGGCCGATCAAAAGGTGCGAGTGTCAAGCTGTTTCTTGCGTTGGGATTAATATCTAGAGGCGCATTCGCCCACCTTGGTTGAATACGATGAAAGTAGGAAAGCCTGGCAAAGTGATAGTTGAGCGGTTTCGTAAAGGGGAAGACGTGTTGGATCGTTTGAATCAGCTCGTGCGTGAAAACGGAATAACTGCTGGAAGCTTTACAGCTCTCGGGGCTCTCGAAAAGGCGAGTGTAGGTTTCTTTTCAGGGAATGGTCGATACTCTGCGGTCGCTTCTCGTGGCCCAATGGAAGTTGCATCGTGCGTCGGAAACGCTAGCTTGAAAGACGGTAAGCCATACACTCACGCCCATATCGTGACCGCTGACAAGGAAGGGAACGCGTACGGCGGCCATCTCATGGAAGGCTGTATTGTGAGCGCCACCTTTGAGGTGACAATGCTTGTTTACGACGGTATGACTCTACCCAGAAAACTGGATTCAGGGACTGGGCTGTTCCTCTTGGATGCATAGGTCGCGACTGCGGTTAGCTAGGATGTCCAGCTTGGAAGTAGATCCCAAGGAAAGATTCTCGAAACGCGCGGAGTACTATTCGCACTATCGTCCAAGTTACCCGGCTTCACTCCTTCGCTACTTGGAACGTGAGCTATTCTTCTCGCGAGCGTCAGTTGTTGCGGATGTGGGCTCAGGAACAGGCATCCTCACTGAACTCTTGCTGAGGAACGGGAATAGAGTATTTGCAGTTGAACCCAACGAAGACATGCGTCGAACCGCCGAAGCAAACTTGGCGAAATACAAGAACTTCAGAAGCATTAGTGGCTCGGCTGAGTCGACTACGCTTGAAAACAGAAGCGTAGATTTCATTACTGCAGCCCAGTCCTTTCATTGGTTCAATCCAGAACAGACTAGGGCAGAGTTCCGTCGGATTCTACGAGATCGAGGATGGGTCGTTTTGATCTGGAACACTCGCGAGAGTTCCACACCTTTCCTTCGGGACTATGAGGCATTGGTCAAGTGGGTTTCCGAGCGGAGAAGAATACGGCACGAAGATGTGAGCGAGGGGACAATGAGGTCTTTTCTCGGAGACTTCAAGGCCGCTAAGTTGCACAATGCTCAGAAACTGGATTACAACGGCCTAGTTGGTAGGTTATTGTCGGCCTCATACGCACCTTTGGCCGGCGAGAGATTATTCGAGGAGATGGTTGCCAACGTAAGCAAGCTGTTCAATCGACATCAGGTTGATGGGGTCGTGAGCTTCGAATATGAAACCGAAGTTTACGCGGGCCAACTCATTAATGCAAGAATTTGACGGAACAGTTGTTGGTCCGATAAGTAAGGTCTGGGTGATGATTTCTACATCGGAAACCTAGGGGTCCACTAGCAAGAAGTTGTGAAACGATGACGCCAAAATCTGTCCTATTCTGATGTGCTACAGAATTCACGCCTTGCTTTTCTTATCTGATGGGAGATGGGGCCCCTTTACCGCAGCGGCGCATCAATTCTTAGATACATCAGAGATTGAGGCGATATGCGGGAAACCCCTAATCCCCGATATGTATCAGAATTGAATTGTTTTCAGCAAATACCGAAGATCACGCCGTTGAATTCTGTCTGGCTTTGTGTGCTGAACTGCTTTCTTCTTCCGGGACTTCTTCGGTTGTGGAACCTAAATGGCAAACAGACCTAGATCATTGACTGCCGTACTCGAACGCCCAAGGATCGGACGAATTCCAAGAGAAGATTACTACGCCGAGCGACAGAGGAGGTGGGTGTGGGTTTTTCCCAAGATCGACAAGCACTTAACTCTGAATCAGATTGTAGATCTCGACAGCTTCTGCACAATCCTCTTTCCGCATAGCATAAAGAAACAGGGAGTTGCGAAAGCAATTATCCAGATTCTCGTTGAGGAGAAGAGACCGATGTACCTCAGGGATCTACACTTTAAGGTGATTGAGAGAATCAAAGTGAGCGCCCAAACTCTAAGCGACACCTACAAAGCCATGCTTCGAAGCGGGTTGCTGGAGAAGAAGTACAGAAATGAGCCCACAAAACTGAGTGTGCAGTTTGCGAATCGGCTACGTGACCTCGCATCTTATTGGGACAACTACCTCATTGCGAAGAAAGCTAACTGACATCCAATTTATTGGAGTGTCAGCGAACTCTCCACTTTTTTGGACCTACGCAGTGTACCTTGAATCAGGCTTGCTCGGTTGAGTAGTCTGCTGCTGTTGGGGAATCGGCGGAAGGGGTGGCGGAACGTTAAGACTCCTTGAAATCAATATGGCGTCGGCCATCGCTGCATTCGAAACAGCCTGCACGAGTTGAACGGGTGGGGCCTTCTGCGCCTTATGTTCTTCAAATATCTTCTTCGTATCCTCAGCATCGCCTGAAATCTTCGCCTTACCCTTAATGCTGATCTGAGCGATTGATGGAGTGAAGTTTACCGTAAAAACGAAAGGTGCGTCCAGGCTGCCATCGGATCTCTGATCGATGTCGAGCATGTTTATGTTCACTCCAATTTGGACCTGAGGCGGCATCGCGCGGTCAATCTCCCAGAAACGCTCGGCTGACATACTGGTAACAAATATGTTCACATGTATCATGTCGTAGCCTACTCAATTTGAGCGGACCTGTCATTTCCGCTTTAAACGTTACCTCATGAGGGTGTGGAATGGGGTTCTTGCGTACTGAAAATTGACTAATTGGTGGTCATAACAACTAAACCCGTTTTCCGTCGGAAATAAGATCCGAATTTGAACCCGAAGTGTTAGAGATTGAAAGAAGCTGTAGCTAGTTTCGTCGTTACGAAAAAGAGGATGCCGGACGGACGAGTGTACGAGTCGCCCCGAATATACCTCCCGACCAAGCTTACGACGGATTCGAACTTCCCGTTCGCGAAAGGCTCATTGAGGCTGTACGTGAGAGTATCCGGCAAGAGGCTGCTGGTGGAACGAGCGGCCCCAACCATACTCAAGAGGTTCGGACGCGGAAGAAGGAAGGTCCGTAAAGCTAAGTCGAGGAAGCGCTAGCGCCCACCGAGAAATGCAGACGAAACGATTCGTTGGGCATCTGTTCGGCCCTTACGACCGATATCTTCCCTATTTCAGTCAAGTCTGAGACATGGGTTCCGCCGCACGGAATGGGTTCGCATCCTTTGATCGTGACCGTCCTGATTTCAGGCAGATCGGGAAGTCGTTCGTAGTTTGGCGCGTTCTGAAGAAACGTCTTAGCTACGTCGCGCTTCAGAAATTCAATCCTTACCTCTCCGCCAGGTTCTATCATTCGGTTGGCTAGGCCCTCGGTTTTTCGCAGAGTTTGCGCGTCGGGAGGTGAACCTGCATATCCAACATAACAGGGATCGTCCAACCAGGACTCAGTCGTCTCCACTCTTCTGGACGTTACTTCGGCTAGGCAGTGGTCGAGCAAGTGTGCAGACGTATGTCTACGCATAACCAAGTGCCGGTACTCCCAATCAATTTCACACGTAGCGTCACCTTCCGATGGTGACCCTAGGTTTAGTTTGCCCCAGTGAACGACGACGCCGTTGTGGTAAATTGCCTTCTTTACCGCTACTTCGTAGCCGGGAGCGCGAATAATGCCTCGATCTGAAGGCTGTCCGCCCCCTTTGGGGTGAAATATTGTTCGGTCCAGAATCAAATACGCATGCGTTCTCTTCTCAGGCACGATCTTGAGAACTTTAACTTCCAATTTACGGGAATTCATTTCGCGAAGATAAACTAACTCGGTTTCTATTTGGCCCGCTGCAATTTCCGCTAGCTGCAAGACTCTCGCGACCTTCGATTTCCCCTCACAAGGATACTTATAAAAAATAGTGAATCACAACCGTTAAACTCAAAATTCGACCCTATTCCAATCGTGGAGGGTCGGAACTTGGAAGCTGTAATCGTGCGAAACGTTGGAGGCAAGACGAAGAAGATTGTTGCAGACCCCCTAAAAGACCTCTATACTCGTAACCCTAGACGACGAACTTCTAGCCAAGGTTAAGCGATTCCAGAATGGCCGACAATTACCCGAACTTCTAGCCGACATGATTCTCTACGCCAATCGCTGCATAGAGTTCACGCTCGCAAACCCAGAGGCTATGGCAATACTTCGCAGAGACTATCAGGAACCGCCACGCAAAGGGTGAAACCTGAATGAGCGAAGAGAAGAAAAATAGAGGGAACGAAGCTAAGTCCAGTCTGAGACTTAGCTAGCTGTAGGGCGCCGGGGTGATCCGTAGATACCCGTACAGCCAGAGTGAGTATTGGTTCGCTAGGTTGCTTTGTTGTGGAGTGAATAGTACGTCGTATCCTGCTCCTGAAATTGCTGTCGTCCCTTGAAGTACGAGTGACCCTGGATTACTTCCGCCTACCTGCAAATTGAGCTGCAACGTGTTGGTCTGGTAATTGGTTTGGCCCTGACCTCCAACTAGCGTGTAAAACACTGGGCCGATTTGCAAAATACCGGTCAGATGGGTGAACTGTATATCTCCACCGTTTAGGTTCGTAGCCATCCCTATCAGGTAGATTCTTGCGCTGGGTGAAGCACTGTTTACCGCCGAGGTCGCGCTGCCTCGGGCCATGATCGTTACCGATTGCGAGGTCGCGTGAACTAAAGCAGGCTGAATCGCGAGGATTGAAACAACTGCGAGCAGGACTACAAGCGTAAGCTTTCTGGTTTCCGTGTTCAAAGTAACATTTCCTCTTTTGCCGTGCTACATTCAGTTTGCGAAAAGACCTCTGAACAGATACCTGTCAGAAAGTCTACTCACAGTGCGGCGTTCCTGACAAATTCCATGAAGAAGTCGAATTTACCTCCACCTTTTCTGCCGAATAAAGTATGGCAAAATCTCCGTCATGTATTACGATCACTTAAAACAGAAAACCCAGCAGCTAGTCCTTGTCAGTCTTTCCGTTCGCTTTTTCCTGGAACAAAAGCCAGATGGGTTCGGGATGGTCTTCTGCGCGGAGGCGATGGCAGTTGGGGCAGTAGTAGGTTGCTTCGCTGCTCCACTTTCCTTTCTTTAGCACATTGAAGTCCCAGAGGAGGGCCATGCTATGT
>JBEKPE010000093.1:0-8686 GCA_049521055.1 Bathyarchaeia archaeon | reverse complement strand
GCTGATAAGGTAACAATTCTCATATCCGCGAATAGGCCTGCGGAGGGTCGGCTCACAATCTCTCCTCCATCCGGCGGAACCCCCTCCATCTTCGATTACCAGCTGCTCTCAGGAAGCTATAGCATAACGAAGACTCTAACGGCAAATACGATTGGGCATTGGACGGTGTCATTTCAGGCCGACGACTACTGCTCTGGAGTAAGCAGCGCACAAGCTTCTTTTGACGTGTCGCCGAATACTTACGATGTCTCCATCTCACTCAATGGCGTTCCGACCCAGTATTCAGCGCAAGTGCAGGTTGACAGCCAACCCCAAGGCACGATAGGCGGTGGACAGATCGAGAAGCTTACTTTCAAGCTTAACATCTCACACACGATCTCTGTCGATCAATATGTCGCCGGAGACACGGGGGTTCGCTACTACTGCGCACAGAATACGCTCAGCGTGACCTCGAGTGGAAGCTTCACATTCTCGTACCAAACGCAGTACCAATTTACAGTGGACACTGACCCCACCGGCGTTACTCAAGTGACTGGAGGCGGCTGGTTCCCCGCGGGCACCTCGGTCCAGACCAGCCAAGCACCTCAGGTAGTGGCCGGTAGCACGGGGACACAATATGCGTTCAAAGGTTGGCAGATCAACGGCACTCCACAATCAGGTAACCCAATCTCAATAACGCTCGACAAGCCGTATACGGCCATCGCCAAGTATACCACGCAATATCAGCTCGCAGTAGTTTCCGCATACGGCAACCCACAAGGCTCGGGCTTCTACGATGCCGGGTCAACCGCACAATTTTCGGTAACTACACCGTCGGGCTTTCCAATTCAACAAATCTTCGTTAGTTGGCAGGGCGACTTCACAGGTACCTCAGCGCAGGGTTCAATCACAATGGACAAACCGCACACAGTCCAAGCCGTTTGGTCCACCAGCTACTTACCCCTCATAGCGATAATCGTCGTGGCGGGCGCAATTATTGGAGGTCTCCTGGTCTGGCGGTCACGGCGACGTCCCCCACCAGAAACCAAACCTACACCAACTCCCGCGGCCACCCAAAGCACAACTATCGGTGCAGCAGCGGTCAAGTGCGATAATTGCGGCACCGAAAACTCCTCCGATCAAAAGTTCTGCACAAACTGCGGCCAAGAACTAGGGCATCGCTGAAAACATCAACCTTAATCGCGCTCTCTGCTACACTCGCCTAGTCGGGCAATGAACTCACTAACTGAGTCGCCGGAGCAGTCAAACCTCCAAAGGACGCTATTCTTCGTACTCTCCGGCGAGCACGAGTCACTACCTGCAGCCGAGATTCAGGCCATACTCGAATCGGAAGGATTTGCATCATCGTCCGCAGTCTCCAATTATCGACTTCTCACTCTAGCGGCACCTCCGAAGGCGCTGACAAGAGTGGCGGAGAGGAGTTTGATGTACGATTGGTGTGGGGTTCGTGTGGGGGAATGTGAGGCAGACGAAAGTCAAATCCTGAGCTTCGTGAAGAATCAGCCCCTGGACGAGTTAACGAAGGGCGTTCGCAGTTTCGCGGTTCGATCAACCCGGATAGGGGGAACGATGAAAGCTATTCAACGCGTCAAATTGGAACGAGACGTCGGCTCAGTTGTGAAAGAGTCCGTACCGAGGTTGACGGTTGAGCTGGAGCATCCCGACCTAACCTTTGCCTGCATACTCTACGGAACCCAGTTCATGTTCGGCATATCGGGCGTCAAGAAACCCTCCGGCCTGATGGCACCTAGGAGGCCACGAAAGCGTCCTGTATTCCATCCGTCCACTATGCCGCCGAAGATTGCTCGGTGTATGGTTAACCTCGCCAGAGCAAAGCCTGGCGAAAAGTTCGCAGATCCCTTTTGCGGAGTTGGAGGCATTCTAATCGAGGCCGCAGTAATCGGCTGCGATGTGCTAGGAGTAGATGCAAGCACTCGGATGCTTCGCGGGGCTCGCAGGAACCTGAACTACTTCAAACTCGACGCGCTGGGCTATGTGCATGGGGATGCGAGGACCCCCCCCTATAGGGGGGGGTGGGGGGCTATGGCTACGGATCCACCGTATGGGCGAGGATCGTCTACCATGGGGGTGAAGATGACAACGCTCATCCACGAATTCCTGATTGAAGCGGGTGGCATGCTGAGAAGAGGAGGGCACCTGTGCATCTCCGCGCCGGCTGAAGTTGATGTGGAGGGGTATGCGGCGGACGGTGGTCTAACGGTTAAGGAGCAACATCTTGTTAGGGTTCATCGGAGTCTCACTAGAAGATTCACGGTACTACAGAATCGCTGACACCGCGATGTATAACATATGTTAGACAAGTGTTCATTGAATGCGGTCCAACGGGAGCGAGTTAACGGGTAGTCCGAAACATGTCGGTCTCAGTGACCTTTCTTGGAACGGGCGGAAGCGTTCCGAACAAGTTCCGAAACCTTCCAAGCGTGCTCGTTAGGAGAGGACCCGAGTTATTGCTTTTCGACTGCGGGGAGGGGACTCAGCGTCAGTTTCTGTACGCGAGGGCAGGAATCAACCGGAAGATGCGGATATTCATCAGCCACCTACACGGAGACCACGTCTTCGGCCTTCCAGGGATGATCCATTCACTCTCATTCATGGGGCGAACGCGTGAGCTAGAGATCGTAGGTCCGAAGGGCATCGCGAAACTTGTAACCTCAGTCAACAACGTAGTCAAACTCTATTCTCATTTTCCAATCCGAATCTACGAGGCCAAACCCGGCTTCAAAATAAGGGACCCTGAATATACGGTTCGGGTCGCGTCAGCGAAGCACGGAATCCCATGCCTAGCATACGCCTTCGAGGAAAAACCAAGACCAGGCAGATTCGACCCTGCAAAGGCAAGAAGATTAGGTGTCCCGGAGGGCCCACTTTGGAAGAAGCTGCAGTCGGGCAGGTCGATCAAACTTGGGCGCCGTCGGTTAGCGCCGCGGCTTGTCGTCGGGCCTCCGAGGAGAGGAGTAAAGATCACATACGCCGTCGACACCCGACCCTGCCCTCAAGTAATCAAACTGGCACGCCGCTCAGACCTGCTCATACACGACAGCTGTTTCGACCAATCTGCATCCACGAGAGCACGGGAATACGGCCATTCTACGGCGGCAGAAGCTGCACGGGTCGCGAAGAAAAGTAAGTCACGAAAACTAGCCTTGTTCCACATCAGCGCCATGTACGAAGACGCAAACCCACTCCTACGTCAAGCAAAGGCGATCTTCCCTGATACTATCCTTCCGCAGGACATGGCTACCGTCTCGGTCGTTGTATGACTTCAGCATCTAGGCCGAGGTTTGGAGGCGAGGCTAAGTAATTGATTACTGACTGCGTATCGTCGCAATCCAATTCAATTGAGATCGGTCCGTGTGGAGATTCTCCGACCGGCTCACAGAAAGATACTCGTCCCATGAAGGCGGCTTGCTTGTTCAAATAGATCTGAATCCTTCGCCCGCGTGTGTTGCGAATGAGAACTGCTCTTGCCGCGCTACGAATCCTCTCTTGCTTGATCAGATTGCGAAGGTTGGCTAAGGGCTCCAATCCGTTCCCGCGAATGCTCAAAATCACAGTTTCATCTGGCCCAGCGGTTCTGTCGATTTTAGCCGACGGGAAAAGTTTCAGGAGGGCTCGTTCAACCTTTGCCTCATCCTCAGTTGGTTGGACCGGAGTTTTCGCTGCGACGGTTAAGCTCATTCTGAATTCAGCTTATCTAAAGCGGCTTTGAAACTTACTTGAAGCATATCAATCGTACCCTCATTAACCAGAACCACATCCGCTAAGGCAATTACGTGGCCTAATCCAACGTTCAGTTCTCGGGTGTCACGTTCGTAGAATGTTTCCCAGGTTTTGGGGTCGTCGCTCCTCCCTCTTGCTAGTAGTCGCTCGAACCTTGTTTTTGGTGAGGCGTGTATGGCGAAGGTAACCACGTTGAACTTGCTTCTTAATTCCCGGAGTTCATCCTCACTCCTTATTCCTTCAACAATGAGCGTCGCTGACGGATTTGCTTCGATCTTCGGCACCAACCTTTTCACCACCACGGTCGGGCCCTCATCCTTTCTCACCTGAAGCATAACGCTTCCAACGTTCTTCGGAGTCGGTTCTAGCCCTCTCCGTTGAGTCTCCTCTCTGATTACGTCGCCTAGAACCAAGACTTCAAGCCCAAGCCTCTTTCCCGCCTCAGTAGCAACCCCTTTTCCGGCGCCGGGCATGCCCGATATTGCGATAATGCGCTTCTTTACTTGCATACGCCGGTCGTTTTCTCCCTCGGTTCTTCCAACACGATACAGTGCTGTGAATCGTTAAATTCGCTTATCCAATATTAGCCTTCGCTGGAAGAACGAAATGTCCCAGGAACGTATACGAAGTTTCGTGGCAGTAGATCTAGACGAACCGACGATAAGAGAGCGCATAATCGCAGCACAACAGGGCTTGGAGCAGACCCGCGCGAGCTTGAAGATTGTCAATCCAGAGATAATGCATCTAACCTTGAGGTTTCTTGGCGAGATTCCTCAGGCAACGGTGGAACAAGTCAAAGCCGCTATGGACGAGCTGCGATTTCAAACGTTCGATGCTCAATTTTCTGGTCTCGGTGCATTTCCGAACCTCAGAAGAATAAGCGTCGTCTGGGTTGGAATAACGCAAGGCCAGGAGGAATTGGCTGCAATCTTTCAGCAACTTGAGCCGAGGTTTCGGACGGTTGGCCTTCCACCGGATGACAAGGGCTTCAGCCCTCACATGACTATCGCGCGTGTCAGGTCAGGAGTAAACAGGGAGCCGTTGGCTGCGTTCATCGAGAGCATGCGAGAACGTGACTTCGGGAAGATGACCGTGAATACGGTCAGACTGAAGAAAAGTACGTTAACCCCGAAAGGGCCAATTTACACAACGATTCATGAAGCGAATGCCTCTCCTTAACGGAGAGCTAGTGTTCTCTCTTGACCAACCTCGCGGCGGTGTGCAATGAAATTAAGCCGAAGATAGTTCCTGATTTAGAATTAAGAGCCGCCGTTCAGAAGAAGGCTGAGGAAATTAGAGCCGCCGTAGAACATGAATGCGTGAGAGCAGGAATTTCCGCAGAGGTTCGGCTCGACGGCTCAGTAGCGAAAGACACCTGGATTCGGGATCACGCTGATGTCGACGTATTCATGAGAGTATCACCCAGCCTCACGAAAACACAACTCCGAGAGGTTTGCCTGCCGCCCGCCAAACGAGCGCTCTACCCTAACAAGATTGTTGAAAGGTTCGCGGAACACCCATACGTTGAATCCTTTGTAGAACTCGGTAAGCGAAGGAAGCTTCGAGTCAATGTCGTCCCTTGTTACAATATCCAAAGAGGCCAATGGCTAAGCGCCACGGACAGGAGCCCTTACCACACGGAGTACATCCGTCAACATCTCAATCTTGAACAACGTGATGAGGTCCGGTTGCTCAAGGCATTCATGAGGGGAATCGGCGGTTACGGTGCCGATACGAAGACCGGAGGTTTCAGCGGCATGCTGTGCGAAACCCTAATCGCATCTCGCGGAGAATTCGAACGAGTGGTAAATGATTTTACGAGTTGGCACGAGTCTCAATTTATCGACCTAGAAAACTACTACCAAGACAGAGCCGATGAAGTGCATAGAATCTTTCAGGAACCATTGATAGTAATCGACCCCGTGGACAAAGGCCGAAACCTCGGCGCCGCAGTGCGCCGAGAACAGTTGTGGAATTTTGTTGCCGCCTGCAGATCCATCCTCATAGAACCTTCAACATCATTCTTTCAGGAACCAAGAATCCATCGACTGACTGCGGCCGAATACAGAAGACGAGTGAAGGCTCGTGGGTCAACGATCGTCGCCATCGTCGTTGGAAGAATGGACGTAGTTGTCGACATCCTGTGGAGTCAATTGTATAGAACTGAAAGAGCACTTGTGAACCTTATCCAGAGCAACGACTTCAGTATCATTAGATCCCTATCATGGAGCGATGAAAAATCTCTGAATGTGATTCTTCTCGAGTTGGAACTAGATGAACTCCCTTCCGCAAGGAGGCATCTTGGGCCCCCTGTTTCCAGGTCTACGGAAAGCGCCTCTTTCCTAGGGAAACATCTGGTAAGCAAAGATACGGTTTCAGGCCCGTGGCTGGAAGGAGAGCGATGGGTTGTTGAGAAAAGGCGAGCTTTCCTCTCCGCAACTGGCCTACTGAAAACCGCGCTAAAATCAGGAGGTACCGATATTGGCGTTGCGTCCGAACCAGCACGCTGCTTCAGAAAGCGGGTTCAGGTTCTCAGGAGTGAATCATTGGCAGGCCTGATCTCAAGGAATGAAGAGTTTGCAAAAGCGATGAATACGTTCATTTCCGGGAGGCCTGCGTGGCTTGAATGAGCCCCTCCAAGTTCGGCTTAAGGACATACATGGTACGCGGTACGAGCGCATCCTCACGTATCCGACCGCCGATCAAGGCCAGGCGGATGCGAGGGTCAAAGAACTAGCATCCATAGGGGCTACCGCGATTCGCTTCATTGGCCATACAACGATTGGAGGGATTCCAATACTCGGTAAAGGTTGCGTAGGCATCGTCACCCAAGCCATAATCGAAGGGAAACCCGTAGCCGTTAAGATGAGGCGCTTGGACGCCGACCGCCCATCAATGGATGAGGAGGCTAGGCTTCTACGGTTAGCGAACGCGGTCAAGGTTGGCCCTCGACTGATCGCTGCTACGACGAATCTGTTGGCGATGGAACTGGTGGATGGGGTTCCGCTATTCAGATGGGCCGAAGGCTCAGTGATCAAAAGGAGTGTCTTGAAGCGAGTTCTTTCGCATCTACTCGACGCTTGCTTCCGGCTCGACGCGGTTGGCCTGGATCACGGTGAACTGAGCCATGCGCCAAGGAACGTTCTCATCGAGCATGAGGACGAGGCTTGCATTGTGGATTTTGAAAGTGCAAGCATGGTTAGACGAGTGGCAAACGTAACGTCCCTACTACAATACTTCTTGTTCGGCGGTCTCTCCAAAACCCTACACAGCTCAAAGATATTTCCTGCAAAGAAAAAAATCCTGAAATCCCTAAGCGAATACAAACGGGAAGGGTCGATTGAGAGCTACGAAGCTCTTCTTCAAACTCTCAATCTCGGATGAAAGATTATTATGAGCCTTGGGGCGTCTTTGCGGAGGGCGGGGCCGTCGTCTAGAAGAGAATATGGCGTTGCCTCTCTGGACAACTTGGTCTGGGAACACGATTCCGCCAACAGGATACCAGAGCGCTTATGCGCGCGGTCAACCTGGGGCGCTGGCGTCCCTAAGAAACGAAGGTCTCAGGGCCAGAGGTCGTGGGTTCAAATCCCACCGGCCCCACCATATCATGGGTTTAACAGCCCGTTTTTGATCTCGTTTTCCTCATTTTGAGCCGTTTTCGAAGCTCCGTGAGTCAAGTCTAACGAAGAATTTACCTACAGTCAACTGGGAATGATAAGGACGGCTATAGAATGTGACGTGAAGTTGCCTCACTGTCCAAAATGCAATGAACCAATCTTTCAGCAAAAATGCGAGTTTTTGCTCAATGTACGGAGGCAAACTGACCTGAGTTTGCGTTACTAAAATAGGAGTACGTCAGTGCCGTGTGATCGTTGTGGTTTCTGGCTTCACCATTTCGTTTACAGTGTTTCTGAAATTGCTAAGTTTTGGTTGTTCTGGATCATTTGGGCATATACGTCGAGGGAACGTAGGAGGTCTTCGTAAGAAGTTATTTCAGACCAGACCTCGCAACATGTTCGAAAAGTAACTCTGAAGAGTGGCTTTTGCTACTGGTTGACCCGGTTGATTATGACGGTCTTGAATCCTGATAAGGAAAAATGGATTTTCTTGAACGACGAGTTTCTTACTTTTTCTGTTAGGGGAGCCTTGGAACGTGCGGGTATCTATCTACACGAACCGGCTCAAAAAGTCATCAAGAACTAGATGAAAAACTTTCGTGGACTGCTTAAAGACCATTGCGCTTAAACCTCCGCATCTATGAAAAACATCAGAGGAAGACAATTGCCCAGACGTAGTGGTCGGCAAAGAAGAAAGCGCACACGAAGAAGACACGCACGAAGAGAAAAGCGCACACGCATGGGCGAAAGGGAGCGAAAACGGAATGCCAAGAGGGAGCCTATTCAGTCACATAGGTCATAGTTTCGGGTGCGATTCATTCGACTCTGTATTCTTTACTCTTTATCCTCTTTCTTCACGCTGCTTTTCCTCTTCTTCTTCTTCCAAAGACCGAGTTTTCTTTCGTCTTCGGTTGCCTTTGCGTCTGTCGACTTTGGCTTGTCTTTGTGCACTCATAGGCCACACCTCCACTAATTCGGTGCCACTCGTTATTCAACTTAAGCGATCATGATCGTAACCTAATAGCATTTGAAGTAGCTATCAGATCTGATCTATTCCTCTATGATCTGATTCACCCCTTGTTCCTGAACAGTATGGGTGAGATAGGTATGAAAAATCGTGTGCTGGCACTCATCAGGAACAAGGAGAAAATACGGACAGCAGGAGAAGTATCCCCGATTACTTCTTAACCCCAATCCCCAATCGTCTTCAATGATGATTCCTAACGAGAAGAATACTGTCCTTTCGGACGTGCCATTTGACGTGACCTTTGTGACGAGCGTTCTGCTATCTGTCAGGGGGAGTGGGGTTGCTGGGGAATTTTCGTGTG
>JBEKPE010000092.1:0-8787 GCA_049521055.1 Bathyarchaeia archaeon | reverse complement strand
ATGTGACCTCATCGCTTGAACTTTTGTTATAACCGCGATGCTGCTCTTACCGTCTGATACACGCGCAGCCTCGATCGCGGCGCGGAGGCCTGCGAGTCCAGAGCCTACGATAACAACGTCGAATGTCAGCGTTTCACTCACGCCACTCGACCCCTAAACTTTCCGTGTCTTTGCATTCGCGATGGTCGATGCATATAAGTGTGAACGAGTACCGAGTCATATTCGAAATGCTTCAGGAGGCCCACTCGAATTGCGGACTACCAGAAGAGAAACGATCAGTCGCCTCGCTGGTTTCGTAGTTGGATTTGCAGTTCTCCTCGGCTTCTTGTTTTATGTCGGAATCGATTCCGTCGTGAGGATCCTGCTCAGCGTCAATCCTGTCGTCATACTTCTAATGGTAGGACTTCAATTGTTGGGGTTTGGATTCTATGCAACGGCGTGGTATCTGTTGATTCTAGCCGCAGGTTACCGTATGCGTTTCTTAACCTGCTTAGGAATAAGCCTCGCAAGCATCTTTGTAGTATACACAATGCCGAGCGGAGTCTTCCTTGAAGTGGCTAGGTGTATTTTCGGTTCAAGGGAGACCGGCATGCAACTCGGCGAATCCACCTCCACGGTTGTTCTTCATAGGATTCTTTACGTTCTTGGTTTCCTAGCCACGACCGCATTCGCGCTCTTCGCCCTTCTTAGCGAGGGCATGACCTCGATCGGCTTAATCGAACTGGCCTCTATACCCTTTGTGACAGTGGCTGGGTTGGCCGTATTACTCTATCTTTCCTTCGATCCCAAGAAAATCGCGACAATTCTAAACCGCGTCCTAACCTTCGCACGACCGATCATTAAGCTGATCCAGAAGGAAGCGGTCGTTGAGGGCAAGGCCGACCAATTTCTAACCGAATACAACATAGGTTTCAGGAAGATGATCTCGTCAAAACTCCACTTGTTCCTATCTTTTCTTGCAAGTCTGGGCGATTGGATTTGCTCAGTTGCAATACTCTGGATAGTTCTCGTCTCGCTGGATACAAACGCATCACTTTGGGCAGTTATGATAACTGTCTCGATAGGTAAGATGATACAGATGACACCCGTTGCGATTCCGGGCATGATTGGAGTCTACGAAACTGCCATAACGACTGTGCTTGCGCTTTTTGCCGTACCGGTTTCGATCGGGGCGTCAGCCGCCATATTATCCCGACTCGTAACCGTTTGGTTAGAACTTCCGATAACCGGGGTTGCAGCATACCATTATGGCTTCAAATTGTTAGGCAAAGGAAACCTTCAGACTTGAGCTTGCGCCGTGATTCCGGATCGATAGCTTGCCTAGACGGGCAAAATGAGTTCCTCTGCCACTTACTTTCTCTGAGCCAGGTCCATAGGGTTCCGAGTAAGGAAATTTCCATACATGACCGAGGGGATCGCGAAAAATTCGCTTTCACGTTTGAGTCCTAGAGGCAGGCGCTGAGTGTTGTTCGATTATTGAGATGATCCTCTTCTCGTAGTCAAAAAATTCACGCGCTTGGGCAACCTTCTCGCGCGGACGGGGCAATTCTACCGAGATATCAGCCACAAGACTTCCTGGCCTTGCCCGCAGTATTATGATTCTGTCAGCCATGAAAACGGCCTCGTGTACGTTGTGAGTTACCATCACGAAAGTGTCGGTTACTTTGGTGGGTTCACGCCAGATCTCAAGAACTTCCTTGCGAAGAGTGTTAGCGGTTAATTCGTCTAGTGACGAGAACGGTTCGTCCATCAAAAGGACTTCGGGTTCAACTGCTAGCGCGCGGGCTATGCCCACTCGTTGCTTCATTCCTCCTGAGAGTTCACGCGGATAAGACTCCTCGAAGCCGCTTAACCCCACGGATTCGATATACTTCGCGGCCTTCTCACGTCTGGAACGTAATGGTAGCCCTTGAGCTTCAAGGCCCAGCTCGACGTTCTCCCGAACGTTCTTCCAAGGCAAGAGTGCAAAGGTCTGGAAAATCATCGAGATCTTGGGCGACGGAGCGGCAACTAATTCCCCCTTGAACAGGACTTGGCCCGAAGTGGGCAAATCCAATCCGTCCAAGATTCGCAGGAGGGTCGATTTTCCGCACCCCGAAGGGCCCACGATGCAGAGAAATTCATGAGGGAATACATCAAACGTAACTGCCTCTAACGCACGTATCTTCTGGTTGCCGCCCCAGAAGTCCTTTGAAACCTTTTCCACTCGAAGTACTGGTGACGCTGCCATCCCTCATCCCTCGAATTTGTATTTGTCCACTTGTTTGAGGGAGTAATGCCAAACTGTTCGGTTCATGAGAAAAACGATGCCGGCCATCAAGCCGATCGCCACCAGAACCAATTGCGTGTCGCCTCTACCAACCGCTATGTCGAGAAGATACCCTAAGCCTGCAACATGATAGGTCTTGGTTCCCAGGTTAATGTACTCTGAGGCGATGGTTGCATTCCAACCCCCTCCCCATGCTTGGATACTTCCTAAAATGATTGCGGGCAGAATAGCCGGCAACACAACATTTCTGATATAACCCAAACCCCGCAAGCCAAAGCAACGAGAAGCTTCAATCACGTCTGATGGTATGGCCTTAACCGCACCGATTATGTTGAAGAGAAGGTACCATTGCATACCAGTCAGTACGAGAACTACTGACGCCAATTCAAGCCCAAACTCAGAGCCGTGGAAGTAGTTAATCACTACGCTCACAACAATCGGAAACAACGCTAGGGCAGGGACGGACTGAGCAATATCAAAGAGAGGTAGGAGCGTGTTGAACAGTCTCTCGCTTCGGGCAATCGCTATACCAGCGACCAGCGTCCAACTCAGTGCTATGAGATACCCTACAAGCAACCGAGCCACCGAACCAAATGCGTAACTTGGAAGAAGTGCAAGCTCGCGCCTCAGAACAAACTCGCGTAGGGCCTCCGGAAATCTAGGAGGCACAAGAATTCTGAAGATAATAATTGCAAGAACGATTCCGATCACGGTCCCGATTAAACGCGCAAGGCGAGAATGCTTGTGCCAAGCGGTTCGGATGCTGAAGTGTGTGAGTGTGTTCGCGTGGCGAAATCGAAGGGCGTGCGGGTAATACCTATGTTCAATGGTGACCATCGGCTCGACCGCGGCCCCGAGATTGTCGGAAACCTTCCTGAGTTCCTTTAGAAGAAAATGTGTAGTTCGCGACTGCATTCGTTTGTGACCGGGCAGGACGGTAGTTTCGTACTTGAATTTTTCCGCATGATCCATTAGGGGATGCCATATCAGACGGTTGATGATTCCCACTATTACAACCAATATTAGCAGACCAAAAATTGAAGCTGTGATGTTGCCATCAAGGGCCGCCTTGAATATGTAGAATCCCAACCCGGGAAGTTCGTATATTTTGTTGGCGAAACTAAGGTATTCGCATGCGATCAGGAAATACCAACCACCTCCCCAAGCTAGAATGCTTCCTGAAATGAAGGGGGGATATATCGCGGGGAGCACAACATCACGCAGGTATTTCGTTCTGCGAATTCCGAAGCTGTGAGCGGCCTCTGAAATATCCCTCGGAATAGTCTTCACGCCACCGTAAACTCCGAAGGTAACCGCCCACACCATGCCTGTGAAAATTAGAACTACCGATGCGAGTTCTTGTCCAATTATGTTTCCGTTGAAAATAGAAAGGAAGAGGATGATCACGCCTGGGAGATAGCCAAGAACAGGGATGGATTGAAGAATGTCGAGGATAGGGATGAGAAATTGTTCCGCGCGCTTACTCATTGCGGCGGTGATCCCATAGACCAACGCGAACGCAACGGATAGACCATATGCTAGAACCATTCGGATCATGGTTCGAACGATGAAATTATCCTCATTCAATTGGAAGAGGTCAGCAGTGTAACGATAGGAAAAGATTGCGTGGAGGCTGGGGCCTAAAATCGGAATCTGAGCCAACAAATAAAATGCTAAGGGGACAACGGGGAGGATGAAGTAGTCTCGCCGAAGACGAAAACCGCCCACAAACGTCCCAGCCCCACCTCTGTTGCGCTTTCTCGTGTTCGTTACCGAGGCGAACCTATGAAGCTTAAATCTGTTCCGCACGGAATTATCATGTAAGAACGAAAGAATTGCTCACCATTCTTATATTAAACGGAAAACATGCCTTCTGTGTGAATCAGCTTGGCACTGGTAGGCTATGAGTGGTTGGTTATTGTAGGAATCTTACTAGTCATATTCTTATGGGGCCCACAGAAGCTGCCTGAACTAGCAAGGTCAATCGGGATAGCCAAGAAGGAATTTGAAAAAGCAGCAAAGGAAGTATCGTCACCTAGCAGTAGTACGTCAACTTCGCAGCCTGCTACAGACCCCTTAATTGTTGCTGCGAAGAATCTTGGTCTTAGCACTGAGGGCAAGACAAAAGAAGAGATCGCAAGGGAAATAGCTGACAAGACCTCGCCTAAATGAAACAGACTAGCTGGCTAGGCTTCCCCGCAGTACGACGCATACTCGCCTTAAACGATTTTATCATGAATGAGACGTCAATCAGAAAGGCTTTCTTTAGCATATGGCAATGCTGTGCAAGTTCTGGTGTGTGACCAAGCTCACATCCAAGTACGTTCTACCTGTGGCGTGAATTTTGTCCGAAAAACCGGATAGTGAGAAGATAGGAACGATCTGGGAACACTTATCGGAGCTAACCAAACGCCTGAAGATCATAATTATTGTGCTTGCGGTTACATGCTCCATCGGCTTCTTGCCATCTGGCCTTCAGGGGTACTCGGATCCATTACACCAATACAAGCCACTAGTATCGATAATGATGCAGAAAATGAAACACGACTTTCTACCTAGCGGTGCCACCCTCATAGCGTCAGGTCTCGTCGACACGCTTTTTGTTTACATGTATCTGACCTTGCTCATCGGTGTAGTGCTGGCTTCTCCGGTTATCGCGTATGAGATTTACGCCTATGTCAAGCCAGCCCTCTATCCGAACGAACGAAAATACATCTCGTGGTTCATGGGGTCTTTTGTCGGACTCTTTACTCTCGGGCTTGTAATCGCCTACGTCGTGATAATACCGATTACGTTCCAAATTCTGGTCTGGTTCATCACTAATGGAGGAGCAGTTCCGTTCATTGGCATAAAGGACTTCTACAACTGGATCTTCACCCTTCTACTGGCATCAGGCATTTTCTATACCATCCCTGTATTCATCGTACTCCTGGTGCAGTTCGGAATCATCTCGACAAAAGTTCTTTCAGGTAAGACGAAAATTGCAATCTATATCGCTTTGGAGATGATTATCTGGACCTTCGGTCCCGATCCAACTCCAATTACCGCTACAATCATAATGGTTCCCTTTGCAGCAATCTTTGAAATAGCTGCATATGCAGCAAGAAGAATTGAGAGAAATCGTCCAACGACCGATACCTATGCACCACCAAGGATCCAGCTGGGTGCAGTGGCATGCAGGTTCTGTGGCGGCAACGTCTCCTCGTCGTTCTGCGTAGCATGCGGCAAATCACAAGTCTAGACAAAACGTCATTCTAAAGGCGTAGCCGCCCTGAGCCTCGGGAATCATGAATCTAACGAGCCATCTAACCAACGGTCAAGGTGACGAAGCCGTGCATCTGATCTCCAGACATCGTAGGGAATTCAGTATTTTTATAGGGAGCCGAACGCTGCCCATGCCTGTGAAAAGAATTGCCACTCTTTGGATTTGACGGACTAGTTATAGTCGCGATACTCCTAGTACTCTTCCTCTGGGGTCCATCGAAAGTCCCCGAAATGGCCAGGATAATAGGCCAAGCAAAAAGAGAGTTCGATAAAGCAGCCAAAGAGGTTACGTCGGTTGTGGATTTGAAGTCCATCACAAATCCTGTCACAGATTCCATTAACAAAGCGATCATCAGCCCAGCAACGAGCATACCAGAGGTTAGTCAACAGGCAAGAACCCAACCTGCGCAAGACCCGATCATAGTTGCCGCGAAGAGTCTGGGCATAAACACTCTAGGAAAGACGAAGCAAGAACTCGCAACGGAAATAACGAATCTAACCACAAAGAAGTAAGAGACAGGTCGGAGGGTTGTTGTAACATTCGGCAAATTTACCCGAAATGAAAATCAATTCAGGTTCCACAATGAGGAGCGGTTGCTGGATACGAGAATGCAGGAACCTGTTGTCTACTCAAACTTTGCCAGAGACAAGTCGCACTGCCAAGTTGCGCATCGCACTGAATTGCGGATTTATTGAATTGAGAACTGTTGCCGGCTCTCCGGGAAAAGCCAGTATATGGTAGGTGTAGGTGGTGTGGAAACCTGCTTACCGCCGGGGGACGTTTTCTGTTCCGGACGTGGCAAATCTAGAATTTAGGAGGCTATCGGGCTTTGACTCGTTTTACGATGGGAGGACGTGACTTTCTTAGAACTCTGTAGCCGCAGAACGGGCATTTGATTTCTGGCGTCATAGCTAGTTGATCGGCGGTTAGGTGCTGGCCACAGCTTATGCACTCGTACATTATGCCTGTTGGTTGCTCGCTGGTTACATCAGACATCGACTTGAACCACAAAACAACCCTGTTCCAGCCAGAATTAAACCTTTACAGAATAATCACGAGTGACGTTTCATGAACCCCTCGATCGCATCGAACGCTTCGGACATCATCGATTCCTCGGGAAGGAATACGGACCTGAAATGGCCGCTACCATATACTGGGTCGAACCCAGAACCGTGAACCACAAGCACACCCGTTTCTTCCAACAGTTCAGTCACGAATTCGTAGTCACTCTTCCATTTTGTGCCTTGCAGTTGAATCTTGGGAAAGAGGTAGAAGGCGCCGCGCGGTTTCGCCGCGGTCAACCCAGGTATTTCAGTCAATCGTTTCAATGCGAAGTCACGCCGGCGTTTTAGCGTTGAGACCATTTGCGTGATGTGCCCCTGAGGGCCTGTCAAGGCGGCTATGCCGCCATATTGTGCGGGGGTGCTGGCGCAAAGACGGACTCGTGACATTTTCTCAATCGACTCCCAAACATGCTTCAACCTCCCATTTGGATCTTGGGTGTAGATGTAACCTAGCCGCCACCCCGTCATTAGGTACGCCTTAGAGAACCCGTTAAGGCAGAAGATTGGAAGCTCTCTGGCTATTGAGGCCAGGGATGTAAATTTGCCGTCGAAAACTATTCTATCGTATATTTCATCCGCGGCCACTGGGATATTGTGTGCCGCTGCTATTTCGAGAGTCTTTAACACGTCTTTTTCTGAGTACACTGAACCTGTCGGGTTGCTAGGGTTAATGACAACAATGAGGCGTGTTCGCTCGGTAACCTTCTTTTCAAGATCAGTCAGGTCGGGCGTCCAACCATTCTCTTCAACGGTCCTGTATGTCACTGGTTTCCCTTCGAAGAATTTGACGTAGGTAAGGTACGGAGAATAGCATGGGCCGGGCATTAGCACCTCGTCACCTGGGTTAACCAAGGCGGCCATCAAGAACATGATCGCTTCCGAGATGCCCTGGGTGATGACGACGTTGCGTGCTTCAATTTGAGCGCCGTTTACGATGTTCTCCTTCTCCGCAACGGCCTCCCGCAGCTCCTTCAAGCCCTCGGATGCAGAGTAGTAATTTGCGCCGGCATCGATCGCTTTCTTCATTGCCTCTTTAATGTGCGAGGGGGTATCGAACCCATATTTGACCGGATCCCCAATGTTCAGGTGAATGATTCTCTTTCCTTTACGCCTCACTTCCTCAGCCTTAGAGATGACATCACGAATAGCATACTCGACACCCTCAGCCCTTCTCGAGGGCTTTACCTCTTCCTGCAGCATTGCAACCCGAGCCGCTATCACATCCCCCGACTATTAGCGTTCCTTATTGAAATTCAGCGGAGATGAGAACACTGGCCATCGACGTCTAGAATTAATCGCACGATATGGAAACTGAAACGCAGATAACGGTCGTTGACCCTTATAACAACAATCGAGCAGTTGGCTTGAGTGGGTGGTGAGGCGGGAGTGCAGATTCGCGTATCGGCGGCACAGCTGGCGCTCGGACGGGGAGACTACCTTATGGCAGTTGAAAATGCGACGAAACTTGTTAGAGAAGCGAGTGAGCAAGGAGCAGGAATCGTTTGTTTTCCTGAACACTGGTTGCTCGAATACCGAGAACATGGACAACGAGCCCTCGAGCAACTTTGCGACGCAGCCCGTGAAACGAGAATCTTTGTGATTACCGGAGCAAACTATATGCCCGACGAGGCACCGAAGTCCACTGAGCTCCGGGTTCGAAGCATCCTAATTGGCCCAGACGGCAATCGTATAGGTCAACAAGACAAGATTCATCTCTATCGGAGCGAAAGGAAAGTCGCCAAACCCGGTGAGGTTTACAATGTCTTTCAAACGACGCTTGGCAAGATTGGCATACTAATCTGCTACGACGCGATGTTCCCAGAAGCAGCCAGGACGCTGGCTTTGAAGGGAGCCGATCTGATTTTCGTTCCTTCAAGAATTGGGGCCGTGGCGTTGGACCCATGGATCTTGTACTTGAGAACTAGGTCGTTAGAAAATCGAATTCCCATCGTGGCTCCGAACGTTTTTCGTCCTCCGAAATATATCGGCGGTACCTTCATAGTTGATTTGGATGCGCAGAGAGACTCTAATGTGGTCCTGCCGAGAGTTGTCGCTTCAGCGAAATCGGGTGAGCAATTGATTCTTGCCGACGTTAATGTTGAACTGGCTAGAGGGTTGCGAAAGGAGAGGTTTCTCGACCGACGGCCTTCCGCATATTTCGGGCACTAGTGAAGTAACGCGTAAATGAA
>JBEKPE010000091.1:0-8861 GCA_049521055.1 Bathyarchaeia archaeon | reverse complement strand
GTGAGACCGCCACCGAACAGTTATAGCGAATGCGTCTCCGCAAATCCGCATAGCGACGGAATCGATGTGACCCTCGCCAGGGCACAACACCGACAGTATTGCTCAATCTTGAAGGAATCAGGTATCGAGATCCTCGCTTTGCCGCCTCTGGAGAATTTTCCCGACTCTGTATTCATGCAAGACCCCGCTTTGCTCGGACAACGATACTCAGTGATTGGAAGGTTTGGAGAAGCCCGTCGACGGGGGGAAGAGAGGGCATTGGTTGATGACTTAAGAAAATCGGCTGCGATAAACAGGTTGAGTTGGATTGCTGAGCCCGGTACATTGGAGGGAGGCGACATCGTAATGACCGAGAAGGACGTGTTCGTCGGGGAATCCAAACGCACGAATGCCTTAGGAATCCAGCAACTTGCACACGTATTGAAAGGTATGAATGTCAAGGCAGTAAAGACCGAGCTAATGCATCTGTTATGCGGCTGCGCTTACCTGAACGACAAAACGATGATCATTGCGCCCGAATTGGTTAATACAAAATCATTTCCAGATTTCAAATTCATCCCCATACCAAAAGAAGAGGCATATGCAGCGGACGCTTTGTACTTGGGAGACAGGAAAGTGCTGATTCCCTCAGGTTGCGCGACAGCAAATGCGAAGTTGAAAGAGGCGGGTTACAGACCAATCGAAGTCGAGATCTCGGAGTTCTGGAAGGGTGACGGTGGCGTGACTTGCCTCAGCTCACCCATTAACAAACTGCTGTAGAGCCAACGAAGGCGTACCTTAACCTCAGGCCTGCATAACGCCCGGAATTGGCACGTTTCTGCTGATTCGAATCGACACGCGGTGACCTCTGCTATCACATCGTTACCCGACAAAACTAGGACGAAACTCTTTTCCTTAGGCGCTACGAAACCTGGACGGGATAGAGCTCAGCCAGTCTTACCTTAACATGCCTGCCGCGAACTGTGAGGATGACGTACGGGTTGCCAAACTCTCTTAGCAGCTGCCTGCAATTTCCGCAAGGAGGCAACACGATGTTCTTCTCTCCGTTGACCGCAACTATAGTCAGAATCTCCGATGCGCCCTCGGAGACCATGGCTCCAACAGCTGCGTACTCGGCGCAGAAGGAACTTGGCGCGGAGCCGCTCACCTCGATGTTCACGCCTTGAAAGAGGCGCTTGTCCTTGGTCTTAAGTACGGCTGCGACGGAGGTCCGTTCTGACCTCCTTTTCCTAGCGAGTTCTGAAGCCTGGTCAATTAACAACTGATCTTCAGTGGAGATTCGGTGTACTCGCATCAATCATCAAAGAAGACTGCAACACGTTCCTCTCGAATAAGTGAGGCGGTATTGGGTGCGCGTATCCGACGGCGTTATTGCTGAGAAGCTATTTGTTCGCGCATAGACATAGGCGCCCGAGGAAGCACCGAATCCCGGAGCACGTAAGAGATCGCTCCCGCAATTAGGATGAGAATTGCGCTCGCCGTCCCGAGACCGGTGTTGAGGTCTCGGTTCGTTCCACCGAGGCCTACGCTGAAGGCCAGGAGGATAGCGCCGAAAATGATTCCTCTCATTCCGGCTTCATGCAATAACCGCTTGGTTGTTAATGTGAAGCAGTGAATAGCGCCGAGTGAGCAAATCACTCCGACGATTACGACTACTGCGAGGACGAAGCTGAAGAATTGCATCTGGAATGGGTAGAGGCTGTAGATTGGGATGGCGACCAAACTAACGACCAAGCTCACGACGCCTCCAATCACGAAGAGCGCAGCGGCGATATCGATGAAGCCCGTCTTCAAACTTGACTTGCTCAATGTGTTAACCGATTGGTGAATTGGCGCCATTCCTTTAAAATCTGATTCGCCAAAGGCACATTTTCCACTTTGGAAATTCACCTCGCGCCCGAAAGAAGCCTGTCTCCGGTGAAGGTTGGGTTCTAGACGTAGATCTTACAAAATAAGCAGAACCATCGGTTGTTCGATCTCTGCGTGCAACCCCCGCATGCGGGGCATTTGGGGCAGTTGTGAGTGTGTGGCGATCGTAGCAACCTGTGTCATCAAGGTTGAAGCAGGGAGCGGCGGAAAAGCTTGTTGATTGCGTCTAACGACAATGAAGCAATTCTCATTGACTTAGCGACCGTTGTTTTCATGAAAAGCGGCAATCCCGCTCCCATCGGTTGGTGCGAACTTTGTTGAGTAACCTATCTTTGTCCGAAATGGAATCGTAATGCGGTTAATCGCGTTGAGGCAAGAGATGATACGGGTGGAGGCCAATGCAGCGGACAGAGAGAGCGAGGAAAGCACGATGGCGACTGAAGCGACGAGCAACAGGCTCATTGAATCCAGTAGTTCGCCGACGACGAGGAGTCCAATTGCACCTAGCAGAATCGCTCCGAGAGGTCTTACGACGGATCTCCTGGCTGATCGATTCTTCGAGCGTTGAGATGCAAGCCTTAGTAGGGCAACAGGTAGGCCGAAGTACACTGCCCCAATTAACCCACTTGCTAGCAGCCCAGAGAGTAGAAGCCCAAACTCGGGCTGGAAACGGGTCAAGCTGAACGCGCCATATGAAAGCGTTAGTATCCCAATCAATGGGTAAAGTACCGCCCTCATGAAACTCGATTCGGCGGGATTATTCGCTATGTGATTCGCGACCTGTGGGCTGAATGAGTAATACCAGGCGTTAAAGGCGATCATGAAAGCTGACCCCGCTTTGGTTTTCAATATCGCGCCGTCACGGTAATTGCGGAGCATTTGGACCTGAGGGGCGAGCTCGGAACCGTAGGTGGCGGTTGCGATGATGCAACGTGGACCGGAGGCAGATATTTGTACAGTTATGTCCGTGCTATGTTCAAACGTGCCACTCGTTCCCGCGATTCGTAGGTCGTAGGTTCCCGTGGACGCAGTTGAGGTTGTTGTGATACCCATTGGCGAGCTACCTGCCCCGCCGGGTGGTGGCGTTATTGGTGCGGGTAACGTGAATCCCACCCCTGCCGGGGAATTGCCAACCCACGAGGCAGAGAACGTGACGGGTGAACTGAAGCCACCCACCGAAGTTACAATGATCGTTGTTGATCCGCTCAATCCTTGAACTATGGATACGGTTGATGAGGACGAGTCGATTGAAAAGTCAGGAGTACTGGGGCTGCTGGTAGTGGTAATTGTTGTGACAGGCGCGATAACGACCGTCACATCCACAGTGTGCGTTGAGGTTCCACTCGCCGCTGTAACTCTAAGAGTATACGTACCCGTGGCAGCCGTGGGACCCGCGATGATCGTAAGGGTGGAAGTTGCTGTACCTCCTACGGTCGGGGTTATCGGGCTAGGTAAGTTGAAGGTCACGTCAGCAGGAGCGGCGCCCACCCAAGAGGCGGCTAGGCCTACTTGCGAATTGAAGCCGTCAAAAGCTGTGATATAGATCGTTGCGGTCGCGGTTGATCCTACCGGCAAAATCACTGTTGGCCCTGAGGTAACGGCAAAGTCTGAAACGCCCGTCGCGACTACGCTCAATGCGAGCGCGGTTGAATGGGATAAGGAACCGCTTGTTCCGGTTACATTGATCGTATAGTTTCCAACCGGAATGTTGCCCGGGACGAAGATGTTGAGGGTAGAGGTGGCGGTTCCCCCTGGGGCGGGGGTGATCGGGTTGTCGCTGAACGAACCACCAACCCCGCTGACACCAGAAATAGAAAGTGTGACCGGGGAATCGAAATTGTTTAGAGAGCTAACAATCACACCGAGACTGGCAGACGAACCTTGAACCAGAACTAGATTTGAAGAGGTTAACGCCACCGAGAAATCGCCCGAGTATTCGATGAAGGCCCATGAGTTTGCCTGACATGTTCCCTCAGCGTAGCCACAACCCCCACTGTAAGCTGTTGAACACGCACTCCACTTGATAGACGACGAGCCCGACTGATCAATCAGATCGATCGCATAGCTAGACCCAGGAGTTAGATGGACCCCACTAGGGAACTGAACCTGGAACCAATCACCGGTAGGAGAACCAAAACCGCCCGGAATGGAAAACGTGAATGCGCCTGATACGGCTCCTCCAATCCCTCCCAGTCGAATATTCGCGGTCATAGACGTGGGAGCGCTGCTCGTGGAATATACGTAAACGGAAAAGCCTACCACAGACTCCTGTGTTGGAGTGAAGGTCTGGCCTGCAGGTTCGTGTGTCCCTATTCCGTCAAGGTACGATACCCCGACCGATGAACACTGCTGATCAGCGACCAAAGAAACCGCGCTAACTTTCGTGTTGTTCACAGACAAGGCCGTGAACCCAAGTAGCACTACGAGAGCTAAGCTAGCCAGTCGTAGACTGTGAAATCTTCTCAATTTCAATGGCACGCCATGGGTTATGGGGAGGGGCTCGGTATTATGCGAAGCGCCACCTTTTCCACCCAATGCCAAATTATACCAACAGGAAGGTAAACTTGAATGTTCCTGCTACCTCAAACATCAATCGCTTTAAGCCGCTTCGATTTGACATCGATCAGCCGGAGTCTATGAGCTGGGTTATCAGAAGTCTCTTCTGCCGGTTACCTTGTGGGTTTGAGCTACAAGGTTGAGAAGCGGATCGAGAGACAGATGAAAAGCATATTACTCAATGGAGTCCGCGACGTTCTCAACAATGCTAGGGAGCAGAAGTCAAAGTGATTCCGCTCTGCAACTATTAGTCATAATTTAAAGTGCGCTGCCCTCGCTCTACCTAGTGTAGATGCACACTTCTTCCCCCAATGCTAATCGGTCTGGGTGCGGCTAATGTTTGGTTGAGGCGAATGAAAACAATGGTGACTGAACTTAGGTTCCAAAGCAGCATTGTCTACCTATGCGAATTCTGTGGGTATGGCTATCATGCCATTGGCACGGCAGAACGTTGCGAGCAGCATTGCGATACGCAACTGCGATCTTCGGCGAAGATAAGAGAGCGGGCAGTATACCAACCCGCAGTAGAAGTCTTGGCCGCTAGCGGTAGGCGACATGCCCAAAATCGGCAATCAATGCACTAGATGCCCGCGTACTAGTCGGCAATAACAGAACGCGATGGAGGTGAGCGGTGTTATGAGGAGAGCTCGGGTAATTTATCCCTCTTACCTATACCCACCAACCTATCCATACGCATACTACTACAACCCCTGGGCAGGTTACTACGTCTGGGAATGGTAGCGATTTCCAGAGAATTCGTGGGTTGGAGGACGTTTCCTAGCGTCTTTTTTCTTTGCTGTTCTGGTTAGTAGGGTTCTGAAGCGCAAAGCAAATATTGCCTCCGGACCTGCGCTCCCGCCATACGAATTGACGGGGCTCGGGTGAAGTACAATATTTGTTGAAGTTGACTCGATTCGAAGGCAACCCCATAATTGCCCCAAGAAAGGAAAAATCATGGGAACTTAAAGGAACATTCAATCCTGGCACAATTGTTGAGAATGGAACCATTCACATCCTTTACCGCGCCGTAGCTGAAAACAGAGTTTCTAGGTTAGGCTACGCACGAAGCAACAACGGGACCGAGATTCATGATCGCTCCGAAAAGCCCATTTTTGCACCTTCTTCAGGCTGGGAGGAGTTTGGGTGTGAAGATCCCCGGATTACTCGACTCGATGGTCGATTTTACGTTACGTATACCGCGTTTTCTCGACGCGGGCCCCGCATAGCTCTCGCCTCAACCGTTGACTTCGAGAATTTTGAGAAACATGGTTTGATTGGACCGGACCGCGATGACAAGGACGGTGCGATCTTTCCGGAACGCATTGCTGGCAAAATTGCGTTGTTACACCGATTGGAATCAAAGATTCAGATCGCCTACTTTGACAGCATCCCGGACATGCAAAAGTCTAGGGAGTTTTGGAGAAGTTACGGGGAGCACCTGGATGATTACGAAGTCATAAGGTCGAAGTTCCCGTGGGAGCAGAGAAAGGTTGGCGTCGGACCTCCACCGATCAAGACAGATCGTGGATGGTTAGTCCTCTACCATGCCGTAAGCATAGACCACGTGTACCGAGTGGGAGCAATGCTTCTCGACCTGGAAAATCCCGCCAGGGTATTGAGCCGCTCTAAGGAGCCGATTTTGGAGCCTGAAATGAAGTTCGAGAGAGAAGGGGTGGTCTCGAATGTTGTGTTCCCTGACGGAGTGGCGGTGGTTAACGGAACATTATCCGTGTATTACGGTGGAGCGGATGCCGTGTGCTGCGTTGCCCACGCACCGATGAATCAATTTCTCGATGAACTCGAAGACTCGAACTGAGTCCATCATGTCGTGTGGCCGAAACATGCCAAGAATTCCTCTGCAGCTAGCAGGAATGCGATTGTGGATTCTGCACCCTGGTTCTGGTTAATTCCACGCTCCCCGATCCCATCATAAGATCCCCCTGATCCCGCATCGTAAACGATTGCATTTTTGGTATTCATGCCGAAGAACCATCCCAGTGCCCGCCGAGCCATATTCTCATACGATCTATCACGCGTCATTCGGTAAGCGTTCGCAGCGGCTTCGACCATTGCTCCCGGCTCGATGGGTTGCTGGGCGTACAGAGCTTTCTCTTTGCCCTTTGCATACCAGCCGTTGTTACCTATCGGAGTGAAAATCCCATTCTGCGTCTGCGCGTCGTTTAGGAAATTCAGCGTTTCTTCACCCGCCTTTAGTAGCGCTTCGTCATGAAGAACCTCGTATGCTACCAACATCGCTTGACTCAACCGAGCATTATCATATGTCAGAATGTTTTCGTACCACTGCCACTCACCATCTTTGTTCAGCTGGTAGGCTTTGAGTAGACCTGCCGAAGTTTCCCTCAGGTCGGTTTCTAGATTCTTGTCATCAGGCTCTGAGAGCATTCGTTCATGTATGGCAAGACACGCGTAGGCCTTCGTTCGAAGTGACTCTGAGACGCGAGCCCACGGAAGGGCTCGATCGAAGATTAGCCTTGCAGATCCCTTCAGTCCCTCTGCGACGTTTGAATTCAATATCGCGCCCGTTGCCCAAAGTGCTCTTCCCAGATGATCGCCTATCGTCGGCTTGCCTATGATATCAAGGGAAAAGTCCATGAAGTTATGAAATTCTCCACTGTCGTCTTGCATCAGCAAGAGGAAACTCAGAAGCTTCTTCTGTAGCTCGGCTAGACGGTTGTCAGGCCAAAATTGAGGGGCCTTGACACTGAAGACAAGGGCCCGTGCATTGTCGTCTACTGCGTAACCCTCTTTCTTGTAAGGAACTGAGAACTTTGCGTGTTGGATTACGGCGGTAGCATCGGTGAGTGCGAGCAGGTGGTCGAGCTTAACTGACTTGACGAGTTTCTCGCACAACTTGGGCAGATCTTGTTGCAAGTCTGAAGGTTTCAGCATACTCATCAGCTACCCTGGTCCATCCCATCTGTCGGCCATACTTGAATGCATTTCCTTCCAATTGACGTTTAAGCCCTGGATCACCCATTATCCTATCTACGCACTCTGCGAGCGATGGTGCGTCCGCAAATTTGCAGAGTAAGCCCCTGTTACCTGACAGGACTTCCTTTGAGAAAGTCGATGGTGTTGAGACTATGGCTTTTCCGTGGCTAAGAGCTAGGGTTAACGTGCCGCTCGAAACCTGATCTCTCCCGAGATAGGGCGCAACATAAACGTCCACTGCTTGGAGGTATCTTGACAGCCTGTCTTCAGGCAGAAAGGTGTCAATGAATCTGACATTATTCTCGATTCCCAGCCGCTTGGCAAGCGCAACGAGCTTATCGCGGTAGGCTTCTCCTTCGTGCTTACGAACCTCCGGATGGGTTTCCCCTATTACCAAATAGAGAAGATCCGGCCGTTCTTTGACAAGCCGAGGTATCGCACTTATTGCGTACTCGATTCCTTTTCCTTCACTGATTAAACCTAGCGTAGCGAGAACGAAGTGTTTCTGTAACCCTAATTCCCGCTTTGCGTACTGGTCCCGCGTGCGTTCCGGCACTGCGGCCCCATGGCCGATTACCCTAATTCGCTTGGGTGAAAGTCCCGTCTGATCCTCCAGAAGCTTTGCAGCGGACCCTATCGTCACTACTACCGCCTCACTCATTTCCGCAAGTTCGCTCAAAACCTGGCGTGCCTTTTCTGGCGGCTTGGCCATGACTGTGTGAAACGTTGTCACGATCGGTTTTTCAAGGTTGGAATAAAGATCTAGGACGTACTCTCCCCATTCGCCGCCGAATATTCCATACTCATGCTGCACACTAGTAACAGATACGTCGGAACTATTGAGAAATTCGGCCGCAGCTAGATAGCTATCACGACAGTGCTGATCTATTGTGCTTCTCACGTTCTTGTCGGAGTAACGGTTTCCGCCTTCCTCGTTAACGGCAACAACTACATTCTCACGGGCATGCCCCCGCATCAGCAAAGCGAGTGAGAGGTTTCGTGTGTAACTTGCTATACCACATTCCCTGGGAGGGTATGTGCTGACAAAACCAACGCGCAGTTGAGCACCCAACCTACTCTCCTCCTGCAATTTCATCCCAAAGTGTCGCTCAGTTTCGGGCCCCGACGAAGCGCGCTCGACACAAAACACGCACTACCATTATTACTTAGGTCATGCATGGATAAAAAGGTAAGTCGAACGTCGCCCATTTGATCAACCAACTCACCATCCCTCTTCTTCGCGAATGGAAAGCAAGAGAATTACGCACGTCGTTGTGCTGAAAAAATACGGTCGACCACCTCATCATCAGTGTTACGAAGATTGAGCCAATTGGTCCAGTGGGAGGTCCATTTCCATTCCATGCTGCATCGATGCAGTAACCAGAGAATTGTACAACAGCATTGACACCGTTAGGGGCCCGACGCCACCTGGTACAGGGGTAAGGAAAGACGCTACGTGAATTGCATTTTCAAAGTCAACATCT